>CAYPZJ010000133.1:0-11803 GCA_964414635.1 uncultured Spirochaetia bacterium | reverse complement strand
TGGCGTACATCCCACCTTGGGTAAGAATCGTATCACCCTTTTGGATGGAACTAATTTTCGCTTGCAATTCTTTCTGCTGTTTACGCTGTGGGCGAATTAGTAAGAAATACATAATGACGACCATACCTACAATCATTAACAACATGGGTAGGCTTCCCCATCCATCGCCCCCACCGGCAGCAGGGTCAGCGCCTGCGGCATCTCCGCCTCCGGCTGCTGGAGCTGCAGGGGCACCATCACCGGCTTGTAGAATAGTTATCTTAGCTAGGATGTCATAAAAAAAAGTCATATCAGCTCTCCAATTCTCTGTTTTATCTTTTCATGCTCGATCGTATTTCTGGATTGGTGAAGGGATGTTGACGTATATGGTTCATACCCTACAGTTTTATTATCCAGCTCCGCTTGAACTCATTGCGTACTTAGACCAAAAGCTGGTACGGAGTGTAGCATCTTGTGAAGTTAACCTCACAAAATTTCCTTTGAAGCTAATGAATTTACGAACGTTCGTCAAATTTAGTTCAGATACTCCCAGGGCTTTTCAGTTCTCTGCTTTCCATCGGGTAAGCGCAAGACTGATCCCTGCCAACTAATCCTGAAAACAGAATTCTTGCGAGTACACCCCCTGCCAAAAAGCAAGAAGAAGCACGCATTAAATAATGCTGATACTCCTTACCTTCCCGTATCACACCAATAAATGAATAAACAAACTTGCCAGTCCCAAAAACGTGAAAAATCCAACCACATCGGTAACCGTTGTTAAGATAATCGACGAAGATTGAGCGGGATCCAATTTGAAGGCTGTTAATATAATGGGAATGATGGTACCTGCAAAAGCTGCAATAACCATAGCAATAACCATTGATGCACCAACAATACCAGTAAGAGCTAGGCTTTGACTCCAAATAAACACAACGAGGCTGGTAGTCAGTGCGACTGCTAAACCATTAAGTGCCCCAACCTTCACTTCCTTAATTGCCACTCGACCCCATTGTTTCAACCGTATTTCTCGCAGCGCTAACGCTCGCATGACCACCACCAACGATTGTAATCCGGTATTCCCTGATTGTCCTCCAATTACAGGTAACAGAATCGCAAGTACGGTAACCATAGCGATGGTATCTTCAAAAACAGCAACAACTGCAGATGCAATAAAAGCAGTGAATAGATTTATTTGAAGCCATGGTAGACGCTTTTTAACTGCCAAATTCACCTTGGATAACGCTCGTTCTTCTCGCCCTGCACCAACCATTGTAACCATATCCGATGCTGCATCTTCTTGAACCGTATTTAGCAAATCGCTATGTTGAAGAACACCTAAAAAATAACCATCCATATCGGTTACTGCCATAGAAGAAAAATCCGCCTGTTGAAGGATTTCGATCACATTTTCCTGAGATGCCATCGCATGAACACTTGGCGGAACAAGCTTAGAAAGTGTACCAATGGGGGTTTCGGGATCGGCTAATGCAATATCACCGATGAATGCGATCCCATCCAATTTCCCTTCAGCATCAACCAAATATATATCCCGCATTTTAACTTTCTGATGCCGTCGTAGCTTTTCTAATACTAATCCTGTAGGTTCCTCTGGATGAAAGGCTATTACTTGGGTATCCATAATATACCCCGCGGAATCCACCGGATATTCCATATACATCCGGAGCTCTTCTGCAAGCGTATCCGAAACATGGGATAACCGTTCTGTTTGGGTATCCCGATCCATTCGACTAATAAAAATTGCGAGTTTCACCCCATCAATATGCTGCGCAAGCTTTGTAAAATACCCGGACGGGACGTGCTCCAACACCGATGCGACTTTCCCTGGGGATAGTCGTAACAAAATGGGTGCTGCAATCGCCGGTTCGAATTGAACCAACAAATCCAAAATCGCTTGTGTATCTTCTTCTTCCAAATCTGTGGCAACTTCTTGGGGGTGATGTTGTATATAATACTGTATCAACGCTGCCGTCGCGTTATTTAACGCTTCAATCATACCCGGTTCCCTCCCGTCTCTTTTTTCTCTTTTACTGTTTGGGCAAGTCCTTCAAGCAAACCCGATAATCCAATCCCATATATTTCCCCTAATGCCTGAGCAGCAACGGTTTCCGATTGTTGTTGAATATCCGGTTCTTTTTCTTGAAGCAATTGACGATAGGTTTTATAACGAATGACACCCAAAAACACGTTTCGCTCATTCACCACAGGAAGTGCATGGTACCATCGCCATCCTGGATGATTCACAATTGAAAGCTTATCTGCGGTGGCGGATATGGAAAATAAATCTCGATGCATAATCAACCGTACTTCCTGATCCGGACGACTTTCCATTAATTCTCGAAGCGTAAATACTCCTAAAAGCATCCCATCCGTTCTTAATACATAGATATAGGACGTAATTTGATCGGGTTTCGTACGAAGTATGGGAATTACTTCCTCCACGGTTAGATTACTGGGTACACAAAAAACTTGAGGATCCATCAGGTTTCCTGCTGTATCTTCTGGATAGCGTAACAAACGACGAAGGGTCTCTCGATCAGATGGAGAAAATGATTCGAGAATCAGCTCTCGGGTCCCTACACTCATACGACGAAATATTACCGTAATCATATCCTTGTGTAGTTGCATCATTAACCGAGCAGCAAGGGAAGCTGGAAGATTTGATAACACATCAGCAGCAAGAATAGGACTCATATGAGGAAGTACCCGTTGTCCCACTTCCAAATCAAATTGTTGGAATAATTGCGTCGTTTCATCCGCATGAAATTGGGAAAGAATTCGTGTCGCTTGTTCGGTATGGTTTTTCATAAAGGATTTCGTAAGTTTTAATAATGTACTCATACATCTCTCTCTAATAATAGGATAGAGGCGGTTTCACCAAATCGATGAGCGGGAATCATCAGTTGCCCTTCAGGTATTTCCAGCAACACTTCCGTAGCAGAAATGCGTAGAATTTTCCCCTCTTGTCCATCAATCCGAATGAGCTGACCCGCTTTGTAAATTTTTTGAAGCTGATAAGAAGCAAGAATATTCCCAACGATGTGTCGGGCTCCCAAACTAAATGAAATCGCGCCCGCTCCGAGTAAAATTGCAACCAATACAATAATCAACGTGGTTAGGAACGTGATATCAAATCCCAATTGTGTAATCGCCAGAAACAGCGTAACCAACACCGTGGCTCCTTGAACCAACCTTCCAATTAGATGACTAAAGGTGATTCCGGCTGAATCCGCTGCACGAATTGCTAGATTGCGAATAAATCCCGATGCAAAAAAACCCGCAAGCACAATGAGGATCGCGGCTAACACCTTCGGTAAGTATTCTCCAAGACTTACTACTAAACTAGATATCGCGGGTAATCCAAGGGAACTCAACGCCACCATCACAAAAAATAGAAAGACGATCCAGAAAACAAAGCGTCCCAGGGTCTTATAGGTACTTTTTGATATAAACGTTTCCGAACCAGAATGACTCCATCGTTTTTGAATAAACGCATTCAGCTTACGGATGAAGAATTTAACAAGGACTCGAAACAACGCTGCCAGTAATAATCCTGCTAAAACAAGACCCAACATAATTAATAAATTTGGAAGATACGTTGTAATGTACCCGATACTCTGATTAAACACATTTACAACCTGTTCCCAACTAAGAGATGGGTTCGGTTCAGCCGTGGGTGGTGGAATCTGGATAAGCATAGAGCATAACCTCATGGGAAACCTGGAAACAATCGTAGTATAATAAGAATTTCATATGATTGATTCACGTGATAATCATTACAGTTTGATTGAGAATTCATAACGCTCCGGGAAAGATAACACACCACATTATGAAATCGTTTGCATAGGATTGTAGAAAGATAAATCAAGGATAGGCAAATTGCATCACATAAGCAAATACACCCGTTGTAGAATCCATCGCGCCAAAAGCCAAATTATAGGTACATCCATTATAGGACAGATCCAACGGATGAAATTCGGTATTCATCTGATAAGTTGAATCAAACGTAGCGAGGGTTAGAATACTACCAGCGGGATTCCCCTGGGCATCCAGTTCCATAAACTCGACTGTAAACCCCGTATTTACTTGTTGGATCCAGACTATTCCAAACCGATCCCCTGCGCGCACCAGATCCACACCCGATAAATTAGTTCCCAAGATAAGCTCACGATCCGAATCGGCAACCAATGTCCCATCCGCATTTATCTGCGCAGTACGAATGGCATCACCCGCCCGTGCTGATCGAACCAACAGATAATGGGTGCCCGTCCAAATTACCTTCGGAAACCAAAAATATAGATCATCCCCATCCAGATTTAATGATATACTTGTTACCGTTCCATCTGCATCCAGAGTTAGAAACCGGGTTTTACGCAGGTTTTGGTCCCCTCCACTCATACGAGCATAGTATGCCATACCATAGTGATTCCCATTCCAATCCAAGGTAGGAGCATCATATCCACTCACCCCACCATCTTGACTGAGATGAATCCCAAGTGTATCGTCACAACTTCCATCCAAACCAACAGCTGCATAGAAGATGTTTGGAGATAACCCATTGCTAACCGCCGTTCCCGGGCGATAATCCTCCCATACAACACCATAATGGGTTCCATCAAAACTTAACCACGGTTCAGAACCGGCAAAATGAAGGGTGCCTAGCGCAGTTGTGGCAAAAATCGACCCGTTGGAATCAAATCGTACGAATGAAAGGGGATCGGGAATGCTATGGGCTCCAAAAACCACAGCAAATCCCTCTCCATCTGAAACAATTGGGGTCAATTGCATACTCGAATTAAATGGTAATCCCGCTTGTAGTATGGTTGGTTCAATCAGGAATTCATGCTCTAAATTAATCCGAGCAAAGTATAAATCCGTAAGGGATTGGGCATTCTTTTCCAACCATACTAAATTTATCCCACAATTGTAGTAGAGCCCTTTAACCGCAATGGAAGAAACATTATTGATCCCTGGTATCTCTCGTATCGGTGTCAAGGGGATTGTAGCGCATTCCCCTCCCATAATCCAAAATGAACGAACCGTAGAATAAGTACTCATATCCTCATTATTCAAGCTTGAAACACGCCAATAATATTGTACTCCTTGATCAAATAGTTTTTCAAGCGCCGGTGTAATCGTGAAAGAAGACTCCACAACCGTTTGGCTAAGAACAGGTGTAGAAAATGTTTTCTCATCAGCAATTTCTAGCTGATATGCATCAAAACACGTCGGATTCCATTTTAGGGTTGGGAAGCTGTTACAGTAAAACGATTGTTCATCTTCTGGTTCTTCTAACGTCGGTGGGATAAGTTCGGGATGGTAAAAAACTTCAACCTTGCTGTTTTCATATTGGAATTCATTTTTCGCTCGAATAAACCAATAAACCGGTTCTTGACACACTTCTTTAAATGGGATCTGCAATTCCAACTCATAACGGGTTTGACCCTCCACAAACAAGACATCCTGCATTTTGGTTTGATCTATCCATACTTCATATGCATTCACAGCAAACGTTGGGGCTTCATGGGACCAGGAAAAATGTACCGTAGCATCGTATAATGTTGTGTTATTTACAGGTTGAAGTAGCTGGATTGGGTTGTGGATTTCAACAAACGTATCATACTCCACACAGGAGAACATATATCCCCCTAAAAGAACCAAGAAAGAGAGGAAATATGCATAGTTTAGATTTTTCTTCACCAGACGCTCCTTTGATCGTTCAAAAAGAGGTCGATTATCGATATTGCTACACCATTTAGTAATGAACTGCTTCGCTTTTGAATCCCGATGCCTCGTTATTAAGTATAGTCAATCCTGGTTTGTTTGACAATGCATCAAACTGCAGGGGGGTGATTTTTATTAACCCAGGTTGTTCGCTGAAGTTGGATCCCAAACAAAAACGATTATGATGGACAAACGGATTGAAGAATTGGAAGTTTATTAAAACCGTACTATCCACATCCTCATCCCAAAAATTCACACACGTACCAAAAACACATATGCACATCAGTTAGCTTCACTAATGAAAAGAGAATTATTATATTCGTTTGCGAAGCGATCTTCAGAAATACCTGATCGAGGCACTACACTAATAAACCTATCAATGCCCTCAACGGGTATGGGAAACTAAATTAAAACACAGTAAGCTAGTTTCTCAATCTTCCGACAATAAACCATGCAGCAAACCCAACGCATGGCAACAAGAGTTGGTACAGTATTATCCAAATGGGATGGTTGCTGCAGAAATGCGTAGCAGTATGAATAAACAATACTTGAAAAAATTACTGCTGATACTCATCAGTGGACCAATTTTGGGTGGTCTGCTGTTGGTGATCCTTGCCCATTATCTTCTTCCCGTTTTTTTTATATATCTTTTTTCTGGTTTATTAGTGGCATGGATTCTTTTTTTACCGCTGGGATTACCCCACACCCTAGACCACCTCTTGCCATTTAAGCACCCATCCAAAAAAGAACCACCGTCCTCCACAACCGAGAACGAATCATCCAAACCAGATGGGCTTACTGAATACATGACAGAAATCGAAAATCTTGAATACGATCTCTTAGCAGATCAGGCGGAAGAACATCCTGAGAAGGAAACAATGCCCTCCTATGAAGAAGTGGAACTACATGTAGCGGATTTGGAATTAAAGAAAGGGCGGGATCAATTTAAAATTTACAAACGCTTATTGGATTGCAGTCGCATCTTTATTGCCCAATTTCGGGCACTCATTGAAAAAAAATACCTGGTCTATAACAATTACTCAGAACATATTAAAATGCTTCGGGAATCCTTTGTGGATATTCATGGTGAAATTATTAACCAAGGGTCTCTATCTATTATGAATTTGACGATTTTGGAGGAATTCATTAATGCCATAGAGAGTATTCAAGAAAGTACCCGGCATACAAAAGAGATAGCAAAAACCTTACTCTCTCGTGTAGAAAGTGGGTATAGCAATCTAGAAAAAACATCCCATCTCACAAAAGAGATTGAAGGGCTGGGAAAACAGATTGCGGATATTACTAATCTAATAACCAATGTGGCAGATAAAACCCACGTTTTATCCATCAATGCGGCAATCGAATCGTCCCGGGCGGGACAATTCGGGAAAGGATTTAGTGTAGTATCCCAAGAAATCCGAAAATTGGCTATGGATACAGCACGTTCCAGCGATAGTATCAAGGAAATGATTGAAAACATCTCTGATGCAATTACAGAAGAAGTCATATTAATAGAGGAAAATGAATCTTTGTATCGGGAGATTAACGAAGGAGTAAGTCAAACAACCGGACTAATCAGCGAAGTTTCGGAATCCCTGGAAAAAAACAATCAGAATGCTGCAACCCTCCGCGATTGGATTCAACAGATGGATAAACTGACCACCAATATCGATGAATTGTTAGTGGAGCAAGAAAAAAACCTCGAAGGGTTTGAGGATATGCTTAATGAGCTGATTACGGTTAATCAGGAGATTACAGCCCACGATTACCGACCGGAACGAATTCAAAAAACATCCGATGTAGAAGTTGTCCAAGATCAAATGACCCACCATATTATTGAGCTGGAAACCTATATTGGAGTGCTGGTTCACTTGGATAATGAATTAAATCGGATCAACGCAAAAATAACAGGCGAACTTCGACGCGCTGAACGGGTGGATGTTCTGATCGATTGTCAAGTTCAACAGATGGATGCGGATGGAAACCCCATCGGACAAGTTTTTTCATCGGTAATCACGAATCTAAGCTCCAATGGAGCATTGTTTGAAACCACCCATCGTTGTGAAAACGAGGAGCGATACCAACTTGAATTCTATTTGCAGGATCGATCGAATAAATCGGATTTACAAACCTTTGAAGGAGTGCATATTCGAGCGGTTGGACCGGTTGTAAAAACATCATCCGTCACCCGTAAAAATGAAGCAGCGTTAGCGGTCGCCATCACATTTGACGACGTTTCACCTCAAGATCTATGTTTTATAGCAGGTTATTTATATTTTTGAGGATATGCTAGTACGAAAGGACACATGTTAAGGAAAATCGAAATCGGTGTCACACTGATTTCGATTTAAAATCTTCGGTGATTCTCTGCAGATATTGAGACAAGTTCGGCAAAACCTATTTGTGATTTAGTAGGCATGTAATCTAGCATGAGATGAAGATCGAATCCATCTGCTGGAGACAATTATACGGTATTTCCCTAATATGGATCATGTTATGAGTAAGACTATTTTATACGAACATCAAGTGGAATCAAACTGGAGTAAACTCCCCCAAATTCGAGCCGAAGCGAAAACGAGTCTGACAAAGCTAATTTCTGATAAGGGACACTTGGATTCCATTGTGATGGCAATTTCTGAATTATGCGAAAACATTGTGAAGTATGCACTTAATCAAAAGGGTGGAACGTTAGAAATTTGTCATTTCACTGCGGATAAAACTTCCAAGGAAGACCGCATTGTAGTTATCACCAAAAATCCTGCCACACCAGAAGCCGCAGAAACAATCGAATATGAAATCTCGGGGTTAAATGTTAACGATTTATCTGAATTGGATAGTGAATTTGAAAAACGAATTATGCGGGCAAGTGAGCGCGATGATATTTCTCGATTGGGATTGGTTCGCATTGCAATGGAAGCCCACGGAAAGTTAGAAATGAACTGGCGTAAGCCGGAGTTAACCATCAAAGTAACATTTCCCACCAATCCTATAAACCGATCCTAACCTTTGTGTTGCCTCTGTGGTTTTGACCACTTGCCATACCTTATGGACGATTGGGAACCTCGATAGTTTCAATTTCCTCCAAAGGAAAGGCAATGGCACCGTAATCGGTATGAATCAGAACACCCCGTTCTTCCTGTAATCGAATCATCACCCCTTCAAACCGTAACCCTGAATGGGTTGTAACGGTTGCATGTTCAATTTGACGTTGGAGTTTGTTTAGCTGCGTAAATGGTGCTGGAATAGCATACATATTACCGGGTTCGGAATCAGAATCACCATTGTTACTATCTTCTTGTTCTCCATCCTCATCACCATTTTCATCCTCGTCCTCATCCGCTTGGTCTGCTTGCTCAGCTTCCGCTTTATTTTGCTCCTCTATTTCAGTAAGCCGGTTTTCCAACAGAATTCCTGTAAAATTCGAGACCTGTCCAGCCATCATGGGATTTTGCTGTCCGATAACACTGGGTTGATCAACTCTCCGTGGGGTGGGAGTGGGTTCTGGAGGTGTTACCATCACTACTGGTTCTGGTTTAGGCTGAGGCTTGGGCTGTGCTTGTGGTTGTGGTTGTGGCTCGGGCTCTGGCTGTACAACAGGGGGTTCAGGCTCTGCAACCATAGCAGGTTCCGCTGGTTCCGGCGTGGTTGGTTCCAACTGTGTATCCGCCGTTGGTTCAGGTTGGGATGCGGGCGGTGTAGGTTGGGAAGCTGGGGGTACAGGTTCCGGTTCGGGTTCGGGAATAAAACTGGCAGAATTATCTACTATAACTGTTTCACTGGTTACCGGCATCGTTTTCATATCACTAAATACGGGTGCGGCGGTTCGTACGGTAGGAGTATCCCGCACTTGTTTCACAACCTGGGGTACACTAACTTGAAGCGTCTGGCTTTGGGAAAGCATCTTCTGAACGGATTCGGTCTCTGTTTCTCTATCGTATACTGAAGCAACATTCTCTGCGTAATCCAGAATGGCACGTTGGCCTTGAGAAAGATTATACCCTTGAACAAGGGATAATAAGTCCTTCCGATCATCCTGTTCTAAAATACCCCGGCTATTTGTTAATACAGCAATTCGGGCAATTACCAAATTCGCATATTGGTCTGAAATCCCTTTTTCTTTTAGTATCCGACGATAAATTTCTTTTGCCTCTTCCCAATCTCCGAGTTCCTCATGACTCCGCCCTAATAAAAACAACACTTCCTCATCGGTTGGATTTTCCTTGGTTACAATACTCAAATAGAATTTAGCATCATCGAAATTCCCCAATTTATATTGAATCTTCCCCAAATCCTCATTGGACCGAGTACAATCAATATCATCCACTAAAATTTTTACCGCTTCAATATATTCGTTAAAGAGAACCGCTGTCTCATAGGTTAAACTATAGGATGGGGCTTTAGCAATAACGTCGGAAAGCGTTTTCTGCGCCGTTTCACTATCCCCTATCTTCCAACGACAATAGGAAAGATGAATTTGAATTCGCTGAATTTGACTATCATTAAAGCTTCCGGCGTGTTCTGCAAGGAGCTCCTCATAAAGAGGAATGGCATCCTTATACTGGCGATTCAACTGTTGACTGAATGCGTAAACCAAGATGTCCTCTGCATTGTCCTGGTCAATCTGCATTTTGCTTCTTCCAAGGAAGGAACGCACCATATCCAGCATACTCACAAGGAGAAACGGGGGTTTATCCTCTTGGTTGTACGTAATTTTCTCTGGATGAGGCAACGATAAATTATTCGATAACTCATTAAAATATAACTCAACTGTTTCGCCATCACTCATCAATACGTTGTAAGCTCGTTCTATCGACTGGATGATCGCATTCAATCGGTTTTCATCGAGGGTATCCTCATTGATGTTTTCCAACGAAACACGAATATGAAATTGATAGGTGTCCAGAGATAATGCTGCGAGAGCGATACTACCCACCGCTAAAAACAAACTAAAAAAGGCGATAATTAATACACCTTTATCTCTTGATGCCTCTGAGCTACCTTTTGGGGGATTGGGGTGCGATGCCATAATGCTTTCCTTACTACTATTGACTCTTTATGGGATACTCCTGTACCAAGTACCCCATAAAGTAATGATAGTTATCCGATCTCTTTGACCTCTGCATAACCTTTCGCCATAATGAGCATGTGTTTTAATCCAGATTGCCACTTGTAAGCAGGATTGCATAAAAAAGTGACCTTATATTTTTCTGCGTCGGGTGCTTTTCCGATCAGGGTTAGCCATTTAATAAATATCTTCATCCCAGAACTGTTCGTGAATTCAAACGGTTTTAGATCCGCATTGACTTCCTTCACCCCTTTTTGCACAAGTTCAGTATGAAAGGATTCAAATAAGGGATAAAAGATCTCTGTCGGATTAGCTAGGGCAAGCTTCCCAGAAAATTCTAATCGGGGAGGGGATTCGCTCCCGTAAAACGTTACGGTCAAATTATCCGCTTCATAAGGGGTTTCAAAAGTCATAGAACGCTCCTTCAATCGTTTAATATATCACTCAGCCAAGATCAGTATGATCCGTGGTTCTGAGTATTCCGCCTTATAGGCAGGGTAAATCACTAATTCTATCCGATCCCAGTTTATGCATGAATCCAACGCTTGTCGTACCTTCTGTTCCAACGCTTTAATGGCGCGAATAAATTCAGCGTTGATCGTGTCATAAAACACATACAATTTTAATTGCCCTTCTTGTTCAACTTGATGAGCGAAACGCTTACATAGTATTGTAAACACCTGTTCAGAGATATTTGGTATATCTTCGAGGTGCCGTGCTTCCGAAATCAAAAATGCCGATTGGGAGCCAGCAAAATCAAACGCGGGCAATTTTCTAAACGCTGGCATAACAGCACTTGTTCCATCTTTTGTTCGCCCATATTCATCAATCCAAGACCAGGATATTGCCTGCTCGGATAAATTTGCTTTGTCCCATGTAAATTCGAATCGTTGCTGCGTAGAACTAAATTCTACGGGTAGCTGTTGCTCACCAGCACTCGTCTGGACTTTAAAGGTCAAATTCCCTTCAAATGCACCATCGATAGTAAATACGACGGTCTGGGTATTCCAATCAACA
>CAYPZJ010000132.1:0-11833 GCA_964414635.1 uncultured Spirochaetia bacterium | reverse complement strand
GAAACAATTCCCTGAAATTATTGAACGCTTGAAGGGGGGAAGGAATGGTTGAGGAATTCAATCCTACTTCATTTACTATTCTTGTTGTCGATGATGTGCCTAATAATATAAAACTTATATCAACAACGCTTGCTACGGAAGGATATCATGTTAATTTTGCAGTAAGTGGGAAAGATGCATTACACCAGGTTAATACTCATCATTATGATCTTGTCTTAATGGATATTATGATGCCGGAAATGGATGGTTTAGAGACCTGTGCACGAATTCTTGCATTGGAAACTATTTCTCATCTCCCCATTATTTTTTTGACTGCTAAAGTGGATGAAAATACTTTGGTAGAGGCATTTAATGTAGGAGGAGTAGATTATATTACGAAACCTTTTGTCAAAGATGAATTGCTTGTGAGGGTTCGCACCCATTTGTTAATTAAAAAGCAGCGGGATGTTCTTGAAGAACAGAAATTACAGATTGACAAGCAAAAAAAAGATTTGGAGGCACTGAATCATAACAAAGACAAATTTTTTAGTATAATCGCACATGACCTGAAAAACCCCATCAGTACACTTCAATTTTTAAATCAATTGCTTTCCGACCAGCTTGCAAACTATGACTCCTCGATGCATGGAGAATTACACAAATTTTCCAATTTGTTGGATAGCACAGCAAATAAACTTCAAGGGTTGGTAGAAAACCTACTCCAATGGGCGCGATTACAGATGAAGCGTGTTGTATTTAAACCCGTTCCATTGGATTTGTGCCAGATTGTTGAGGATATCTGTAACGAAATGAGTCTTGAAATTGATATGAAAAACATCCAGTTTGAAAAACGACTTCCCCAACGATGCTTCTTTACGGGTGATCAGAATATGTTGCTACTTGTGATGCGAAATCTGGTCTCGAATAGTATGAAATTTACACCTCAAAACGGTTCCATTATCATAACTATCATAGAAGAATCTGATAGCATCCAAATTCTCGTTGCAGATACGGGTGTGGGAATGAGTGAAGAAGAAATCAAACGGCTTATTGATCCAGAGAGTCGGTTAAGCAAACGCGGGTTAAAAGGAGAAGAAGGTACTGGCTTAGGATTCATGCTAAGCCGGGAATTTATTTATCAGCATGGAGGAACCGTAGCTATCGAAAGCAAAATCAATGAAGGGACCACCGTGCGTATCACATTACCCAAAAAATGAAATGTGATAATAAAAGCATTTATTATTCCGCTATTAGAAACCGGCATTCGGTCTTTGCAAAAACTTAACTTTTAACTATACTCCATCATCATTCGTGCGTGGTTTCTCAATGATTTGGTCGATTGTTGATACACCACGACCCACGAAATAGCTTACCAAGTGCTTCAATTATCAGCTAAACGAAAGGAATAGGATAGTATGCTACTTACAATAGATATTGGGAATACAACAACTGAGTGGGGACTCTTTTCAGATGGGAATCCCGAAAACTATACCCTACTCGAGTCCTTCCGACTTGCTACTCAGAAGGATAGTTCTTCCGATGAGTTTATCTTAAAATTAGATTCCAGTCTCCAAATGGTAGGGGTTCAGCGTTCTCAAATACAACACATAATCTGTTCCAGCGTGGTTCCACCACTAGATCATGTGGTTTCAAAAATGGGTGAAAAATATTTCAAATGTAAGCCTCATTTCGTTCGAAGTCAGGATGTGATGGATATTCACATTCGCTATCCACATCCAGAGGAAATTGGTGCGGACCGCCTGGTAAATGCCAATGCAGCGTATTATTTTTATGGGATTCCAGCAATCATTGTTGATTTTGGTACGGCTACTACGATTTGTGTTGTAACCGAAAAAGGGGAATACATAGCGGGAATGATTGTACCCGGTGTGAAAAGTAGCTTGGAAAGCTTGATATCCAAAGCATCGAAACTGCCTCCCATTGAATTAAACATTCCTGATAAACTCATCGGTACATCTACCATAGAAAGTATGCAGATTGGTCTATTTCAATATACGGTAGAAGCAATAACTGGAATCATTAACAAGATCAAAAAAGAATATGATTGGGAACAAGTCCAGGTGATTGCGACAGGAGGAGTCGCTAAATATGTTGCTTCTGGTACCCCTAGTATTGATGTGGTGGATCCAATTCTTATTTTGAAAGGGCTGAAACGCTGGTATGAGTTGAATGCTCGGGAATAACGGATTAGTTTGAACGTTAATACGTTGGGGGTTGATTCCTTAGTAATCCTTCATTTGTAATCATTGGATTGGTAGCAAGATTATATCCGCCACTATGGGTAAATTCTGTTTCAAATGAGGTGACGGAACCATCCAGAAAATAGTAATCGATTCGTAAAATTCGATACGATGAATCCAAGGTTAGCTTATAGGTTAGTCTATCCTGCTTATCATAAATCCAAACTTGATCTGGGAAGTCAGGAGTACTCCATTCATATTCGAAACGGTAAATGGGATTTCCATACGCTGTGTATAATATCAAATCACTAACTTTTCGTCCGGGTTCGAAAAACATACAAACAAACCGTTTAACTCGGGTTGTTTCGATTTTGTCTTCATCGGTGTCAAACGCTGTAATCGCCCCTCGATCAATACGATTGGAGATGGTTAGCACCCCTTCGGTTGTGATGGTGTAGTATTCGTAATACACTTTTTCAAAATAATTGGGATGCAATCTATTAAAATGATTATAAAACATCCCATCAAGAAAATAAGATTCTGTGTATATTGTTTCCAATCGTTCCGAACCCATTCCACTTACAATGGTTTTTTCCATGGTCCGAGTCTCTTCTAAATATAGCGCTTCTAGGGGAGCAGGCTTAATCTGGGATGATGCTACTTGGTTTTCAGGATTACTCACCAATTGCTCTCGAGGCTCAAGATTAACAAGCGCATTCCCTTGGGTAATCTGAGCGGTGCCCCGTATAAGCCATGCATATTGCGTTTGGGTTTCGCCATCATATCCTAATCGAATCTGACCAGAGGGAATCATTGTTTTAAATTGAGGTCCTTCGATACGAATTTGGAACGGATCGTCAGTTTTAATAGGGTTATGCGGAGTAATCCGCATATCTCCAGCTAAAAAGGTAAACACCCCGCCTTCCTCAGAATATTCATCAATTCTCAAGGTTGTGTGCCGATACAACCGCAGATAATCAAATAAATATTTAGAATAACCTTGATTATCTACACCGATTAATGAAATTTCTATTTCACAAAGCCCTTCTGATCCAGTTCGAATGATGGTGCCCTTTTGGAGTTCGTCCCCCAACGCAATCGGTCGGTAGGATTCCCCAGGAGTCTTAATTTGTACATCAGAATAAATGTATACCACTTGGATAAAATAGTTCTCGTTTTGCGCAATAACCCAAACTGGGATAAATAGCACCGCTATTATCCCGATAATTATGGTGAACAAAAACAATCTTACAAATGAATAAAGTGTGGTATACATCATGAGTATACTCCTTACTGTTATAGTATCGGCATATCCAACAAGATTGCTTAAAAAGTAGGGTAGAAGCCCTTGGATAGGATGAATTTTATTTAGGTAAATCGAAGTCACTGGAAATATAGCATGTATCAGGGAGATTTTTTTGGAGTGTAAGAACGGCATCTTGCGTTAATGCCTCATTGGAACCAAGATAGAGTGATTCTAGCTGATTAAAGCCGTACAACTGTTTCAAACCATCATTGGTAATATTTAAACTGGCAAGTTGTAGTTTGTGTAATTGGGAAAGAGACTTTAGATAACGAAGTCCCACATCCGTAATAGGGTTGTCGGATAGGTTGAGGCTTTGTAAGTGAGCTAATTTCGTAAGATGTTTCACACCTACATCAGAAATTGCATTGTTCCATAAATCCAAATCTACCAATTGATCCAAGGTTGCAATAATTTGGGCTCCCTCATCGGTTAACCCCACACCGGATAGATCCAAGATTTGCAAATGTGGAAGTTCTTTCAAGTGGTGAAGATGGGCGGGTTCTAATTCATTAAATGCAAGATCCAGGTTTTCCAGCAGTTTTAAAGCTGTTAAATGAATGAGTCCGGAACCAGAAATATCATTCATATATAGCTTCAACTCGGTAAGATTTGGGAATTGTGTCAATAACTGGAGTTCGGCATCATCTAAATGATTCCCATACAGATCAAGGGATTCCAAGTGAGTCAGATTTTGCAAGTGTTTCAATCCTGGTCCTTGAATATCATTCGCATACAAAGATAATGTTTTCAATTGGGTTAAATCTTTTAGATGGGCTAAACCTGCGTCTGTGATTTCATTCCCATACAGATCCAAGTGTTCTAGTTGTGTTAGATTAGCAATACTAGCAAGCCCTTCATCGGTTACATCATTCATATACAGGGTTAAGCTCTTTAAATTTTTTAGATTGCCTAGTGGACTGAGTCCTTTTGAAGTAAAGTTGTTGGTGGATAAATTCAGATATTCCAACCCAGTTAGCACCCCGATGTACCGAATTCCTTTATCGTTAATGGTTTCACCGGTAATTGTCAGTTTTTTAAGCTTCCCAAATTGAGTTAGATAAGCGAGATCTACATTTTTCAAACGGGGTTGCATGCTATTGGAAAGCACCAATTCTTCAGTTGTGTAAGGATCAAAGGCGCTTAACGATTCGGGTAAGGGTGTACCTGCTCCGGGCACTTCTATAATAGCGGAAGAAGATAACCGAACAAATGAGTCATTGGATTGTGCTTTGGAAGGTTTACATCCAAGTTGAATCAGGATAAGGCAAACAAGGAAGCATCCAAGTCCCAGAATAGCCATTCGAATCATAACCGCATACCTCCTGCATAAGGGTTATAAAAATAGAGCGTATTGTCAAACTGCTTGCGTTCAATTCCGATAGAATAATTTATGAAACAACGCTACACCCAACATCGACGGAACAGATTCTTCTTCAACGAAAAATGCTAAATTAATCCTATTGAGGTTGCCATAGCAACATTTATTGGCGTGAGTGGAAACAATTCAACTAAAACGCGTTGAAACTATATGTGCATATTCATCCTAACTTACTACAAGATTAGCATATATAATGATGCCGATGTAACAATCCATAAATAATACCCACTCAAACTGATCCTAAGATAATAAAAGATCTAGCTCTTTAACACCTTTATAACTATGTTTAGTAAAAACCTACATAAAAATAGGGAAGTTAATTAATATAAGACAAAAAACACATTTTTGCAGCTATATTTCTTAAAAAAAGTATGATGGAGCAAAAAAATGATTCACATTTACTAAAATGTCACTATAATGTTAAAGTAGAAATAGGTAGAAATACCATAATGAGTTAAAGTGTACCTTACTTTATTTAGAACAAGAAAATAGGAGGAGCTGCAATGTGTGTCGTTATACGATCAAGCTTTCTGTACCAAACACAATGTCGATTTAGTATGTTGGTAAGTGGATTTATTGGTGTCCTAATACTCTTTACTGCTGTTTTGAGCTCTTCCTGTACATCTGAGATTGTATTTAAGGAAATGAAAGATGAAATCACCATTCTTGCTCCTGTTGATGGATCGGTTGTCGATCCAGAGGGAGAAATTGTGTTTCAGTGGGGGTATGCTAGCGGTACATCCCATTTAGTGGGAAGTCATGCTCTAGAATTATCGTTGGATGGCGGTGCTTATTTTGAAATTGAAGCCACCTTTGAGGATGGCATCCTTTCATATACGTTAACATCCGAACAAATCCAGATGTATCTGATGGAACCGTGCGAAACGGGTGTATGCTATAAAGAAGGATTGCTCGAAGCAACATTCCGGGGGAAGAATTTTTTTCAGTATCATAAAGCCCAAAAAAAGTTTTCATTTTACTTGTTTCCTCTGAGCGCTCCCGAATCAAAATCCCCTGTACTTGATTCCTATGTATGCGATGAGAATTTATATCTGGGGTGGACACCAACTGTTAATGCAACCAGCTATACACTGGAGTTAGCAACCACTTCGGATTTTACTTCGGATTATCAGACTATCACAGATATTCCCACCACTCCTTATCATATTAGCCCGCCTCTTCCCAATGGAACGTATTACTGGCGAGTCCAAGCTCATTTTGCTATGGGAGATGAAATAAGTGAAACCGCTTGGTCTGCAACCAATTATTTTCATATGCATATGATTCCCGATGTTGTACTAACCGCTCCAAGCCATGGAACAACTACATATGGAGGACAACCAGAATTTAGCTGGGAACCGGTGGAAGGATTTGACTCCTATTATTTTCAACTCAATCCGACCTCTGACTTTAGCATGGCGGACTATCCATTTGAAGTAGCGGTAACCTCTTTTGATTTGCAATCGATAGGGGATTCGTTACCGAATGGAACCTATTACTGGAGGGTAAGCGCAAAACCGTCCGTGTTTATATGTCAAAATTGGAGTGATGTATTTACATTTGCTGTGGAGGATGTCCCCGATCCTGAATTGATTGATCCTGCAAGCTGCTTTGAATCCACTCCAACCAATTCAAGCAAACCTACGTATACGTGGCTATGTAGTATTGTACCTGATTCTTTTTCCTATGAATTAGCAACCGATTCTTCTTTTGCTGCGAATACATTACTATTTAATGATACCCTGATACCAGAGGAAACAGCTACTCCTGAATCGGAATATACGTTTATACCCCTTTCCAATTTTACAGATAGTGGGATGTACTATTTTCGGGTTCAGGCTCATAAATCGGGGGATGAAAGTGCATGGGTGACTTGTGCGATTAATTATGAAAAGTCGGATGATATTCCCACCCCATTATATCCGTTTTCTAAACCGTTGCCCGTGGATTATTGTAGTGCTTGTACATCAGATAAAACCTTATTATTAAACGATCAAACCCCTAGATTTGAATGGACTTCTGTAGATTCCGCGGCAACATATGATTTGGAAATATCTTCGGATCCGTTTTTTTCACAATCTGCCACGTATTATTTTACGGTCAATACAGGTGATACGGATTTTCTGTTACCGGATACGGATAAATTACCTGATACGGCAAATTCAGAGGGATGGTCTCCCACCTATTTTTGGCGGGTTCGGGCAGTTACCGATGAAGATCTTGCGTTGGAATGGTCTTTTACCCAGGATTTCTATATACGGTTCTATAATAAAATGTCTGTATATCCGCGCTGGTTAGGGAAACATCCATCTGATAGTATCTTTTCGTTTTTCTTGAATAACCCACGTTCGCTAAGTATGTATCAACACATAATCGGAGGTGGGTATATTTTGTTTTCTCAAGGACAAGCGGATGCGATTTATCGTAGCAGTGGCTATACCTATAACGATATTGAACTTGCATCGATGGGAGTTTGGTATGATCCCGATTCCGATATGCTATCCGGATGGAGCTATGATACGAATTATGCCTGGTGTGCTGTAAAATATGGTTTGGATGATACGGGCGTTACTAAATTGGGTGGGATGTCACGATTTCGGGACACGCAGTTTTTTACGGTGCAACGAGATGGTAGTAAAAGCTTGGTTCAATTGAATCAACCCCAGAATATTCTTAATGATACCTATGGAACAAAATATCATCTAAAAGATACATCCGGAGGGGAGTTAACAGAACCCAGTGGGGTTTGTGCATTTCTTGAGAAAGGAGCTTCTGATTCAGAGGGGTTTGTTTTTATAACCGATATGGGAGCTGGAGTAGGAAAAGCATATCGATACGAATTAAATGGTGCTACCGTAGGTGATCCATTAAATGCCACGCTGGAGTATGATGTAAGTACGATTTCAGAAGCGGGATATTCCAACCCGGATGCTTCTCATGGAATTGCATACCATCCTGGTTATAATTGGGTGTTTGTGGCAAGTTATGATTCAACCAACCAAGATTCACGGATTGAAGTATTTGAGGCAGATACAGGCACACATCTTGGAGCGATTGGTCAAGGCTTGATAAGTTCCACTTCTGGAAATAAAGCCTATGGAGGGCTTCGATTGGTTAATCAATACAATTATTTGTTAGCGGTATCAAATGCAGGGGGGCCGGATCAAGTTTTGATTTTTGCCGTATTAAAAGATGATTCCGATCTCCCTATTGATAAAGTTACGTTAAACATTTCATCTGATGTCGCCGGATATCCTACACCCTGGGTTGTTCCATCCAATCGGATGTATGATATCGATTGGTTTGCACTTGAAGCAGAACTTGTTTGGGTTTATAGCTCCATGGATGTAACCGTTTTAAATCCCAATGGGACAAATCCTAGTGTAAATAATGATGTAGGAGTACCTGGTGAAGCAGGAATTGGAAGGTTGTATTATGAATAATCTATACCTAATTAATAACGCAGTGAGTACCATTCACATTTCATATCATGTCCAAACCAATCAAGGAGGCATCCTGTTATGATACTAAAAAAACATGTAAATTACCTGGGTTTATCAATCAGCTTTGGATTACTTGTTGTGCTTTCTCTAAGTTGTTTTAAAGGATTTCTTTTTGATTCTGATGCATATTCCCCACCAGTTTCTGGCGAGTTTACAAATGTAAGCCTTACACAGGAAATTGGTTCTTGGGATCAGGTTCAACTAACCTTTGAAGGGGTGGAAAACGCAGATACATTTTTAGTACGACTCTATGGTCCCCTATCGGATGATCCGGTAAGTGACCCCCCAATTACGATATTTAAAGCCACCGAATCTCCAATCATTTTATATGGATTGATGGAAGGGTCATACGAATATACTATGGTTGCACAACAAAATGGTGTCGATCAGCGTACCTATGAGGGTTCCTTCACCACTCTGAATTGCGATGTTGGAACGTTCAATCCAATGGTAGATACCGATTATGGGGAGTGGAACGAAGTGCAAATCACCTGGGATGGGATTGAAGGTGCCGATTCCATTAATCTTATTTTAAGAACGAACGATCAAACCACCTATACAGATGTAGAATCTCCCTTTGTATTAGCTGATCTTACCGGACAGATATATACCTATATACTTGTGGCAAAGAAAGCCAACTGCCCCGATAATTATACAACCGGTACCTTTTGGATACCTGATTGCGATCTGGAAGCCCCGCCCCTTATAGTAGATACCGATGTGGGAGTTTGGAATGAAGTTGCTGTTAATTGGGATTTACAAGCTGACGTGGATCTGGTTGAATTTGCTGTCACAGGAAACACGGAACAGGTTATCAGCCCGGCTACTTCACCTCTTCAATTGACAGGACTAAATGCAGGAAATCATACCCTAGCGTTAACCCTATATAAAGCCGGTTGTGATCCGTTTATTTCAGAAACGATAATAGATATAGATCCTTGTAATATAGGAACGTTCTCAGAAGTGATTCTGGATACAAATTACGGAACGTATGATGAAATTGAATTATCATGGTCTGGAATTCATAGTGCGGAACAAATTGATGTAACCATAACAGATGGGGTTACACCTACTACTTTTAATGATATTACATCACCTTTTTCTACATCTGGTTTAGCAGAAAATAATTATGACTACACCATATCTGCTATTAAAGCAGGATGTAGTGATGTGGTACATACAGGAAGTTTTGAGGTAAGTCAGTGTAATATGGGAACGTTTGAAGTCGTAATTTCTCCGTTTGGTGGTTGGGATACCGCGCGTTTTGAATGGTCTGGTGTTACAGGGCAAGATCAGTTTGATGTGGTTATTACAGATACTTCAGGCACTCCTACTACGTATACTGACACGACCTCCCCGATCGATTTGACAGGATTAGACGGGGGGACTTATACCTATGAAATCCGAGCGATTCGAGCAGGCTGTGATGATATTGTAGCTACCGGTGAATATTTTGTGGATGAATGTAGTCTAGGAACCTTTGTTTCATCGGCAACACCGTTATTTGGTGGTGATCGAGTGGAAATCACCTGGAGCGGAATTATTGGTGAGGATCAATTTGATGTATATGTTGTGGGTCCCACTAACACTGCTCAATTTAATGTGAGCTCCCCTCTAATTTTTACCGGTTTAGCGGAAGGGGATTACACGTATCGTATCGATGCAAAAAAGACGGGTTGCCCCATTACTTCCTATGAAGGTTCGTTTTCACTTGATCCCTGCTACATTGGGACTCTCAGCGCTGCTATGGATGACGGAGTGGGATATTGGGACCAGGCGGAATTAACCTGGAGCGGTATAACCAATCCGGATCAATATGATTTGGTTATTACCGGGGATATGGATACAACATTCGCTGATATTACCTCTCCATATTTATTGACCCTTGAAGAAGGTACGTTTGATTGGGCATTGCATACTAAGAAAGCCTCGTGTACGGATCAAATTGAAACAGGAACGCTAACACTTACAGACCCTGGTTGCCCAACCGGTGTAGTTCAGAATGTAACAGCAACAGATGATTGGTGTTCGGGGATCGAAGTCAGTTGGGATACCATTACGGGAGTAACCGAATATGTTGTGTATCGATCCACAGATTCTACTGGAGCAAGTCCACCCTATACGGAAGTAAGTACGCAAGCAGCTCCCCCATATCTTGATAATACAATGGACGATGGGATTCCGTATTACTATAAAGTCGCAGCATCCGCACCCACATGCCCACCTGCAGGATTGAGTGATTATAATGAAGGGTTTCGTTATACTCCTGCCTTTACGGTATCATTTGAATCAGGAATGCCTACAGAACCACTGTGGGAATGTTTAGGATCGGCTTGCTGGTATGATATTGATACACCGGAATTAAATCCACCTGGGAATACTGCCTGCTCAGGATGTGGAAATCGGTGTATTAGGTCGGGGCAGATTGATATTAATAACTACACGAAATTTAGACGGACAATTTATAAAATTAGTTCTGCAAACCCAAGTAGTGTAACATATTACGTTGGTGCAAGTACATCTTATACTGATTGGACTAACAATGCAGGATTTGTTCTATTATTGAATCGTGCTGAAGATCTATTTCCGCACCCGAATGCGAATACGTATGCGTATGATGGGAGTCATTTTAGGATTGGGAGTTATACCTATAGTAATTTTAATGTCAATCTACAGCCTTATGATTCTGCCATCACATTGGATTGGACATTTTATCGAGGGAGTACCACGCATAATGGGACAATCTGGGTAGACAAAATTATTTACACCCCACCTTCCGATTGCAATTGATTTGGTGCGGTATATTGATACCCGTTAGTTTATCAGTGGGATGGAGCAAATACACCATGAATCATCAAAGTATATCAAACCCCATTTACAGGGGGTATACCTGGCTATAGTTGCAGAAGGAATGCTCCTTGCAATAAAGCTTTTCGATGAAGGCTTGCTTTTAAAGATGGGTTATAGCGTGGATTTTTTGCCGAAGGAGGGAGTCGAACCCTCACGGGTTTTAAAGCCCACCGGATTTTGAGTCCGGCGCGTCTACCAATTCCGCCACTTCGGCTTACTCTAAATATAGAAAAATCCACTATAAAAATCAATCTAAAAAAACCCGGTTAAATTTACCTCGAAGGAATAATGATTCTTACAAGAGACGAAGCGTCGAAGCAATCTTTAACAGTGGCATTTGTGAAAAAGGACAATCACAGAGGATTGCCTCTGCAAATCTCATCTGATAAGAAATTACCCTCTATGTTTAATCTCCAACAAAAGATTAATAAGGGTTAAATCAACCCGTTTTCGTAAAAACATTGTGTTGCTTTGATCAATATAAGATTCATCTAAAAACGGATTTCAGTTGACAATCCCACTTATTTTAATACCTTCCAAGGAAATATCCTCGATCCTTAGGCAGGGATCCTGCGATTCTACCGGAAAATGCAAGTCCGATCTAAGGTGCTCTGAC
>CAYPZJ010000131.1:0-11860 GCA_964414635.1 uncultured Spirochaetia bacterium | reverse complement strand
CCTTAATTTCCCCTAGATCACCTGCCAGTATTAAGCGCATCCCAACTACAAATGATTTGCTCGTTGCTTATAATAATCATATGGCTATTCCGGATTCCCTTCGGAACAAACGAACTCCATTTTCATTAGCCCTGTCCACCGATGAAGGTAAAAATTGGCATCATCACAGGAACTTAGAAATCGATCCTTCCGGATGGTATTGTTACACAGCGATGTGCTTTTTTGAAGATCATGTTGTATTGGGTTATTGTGCTGGGAATCAGGATAAAGGCGCAGGATTAGCGACAACGCATGTAATGATCGTACCTATTGCGATGCTTTATGACACGATTTAGTATGGAATGAGGATAATTATGTATGATTTAACATATGGGGAACGTTATATACGATGGTTAACAGGAGGCGATGCCGATCGCGCTCCTTTTTCCTGGCATATAGGTTGGATGCCTTGGGGGCAAACGTATGATCGATGGAAAAAGGAAACAGGCAATTATAATTTAGATATTCCCAACTATGTTGGTTTTGAACCGACTTGTGCTATACCAAAGCATGCACTTGGTTTGCTACCGGTGTATACCCATTCCATACTTAATGAAACAGACGAATTTATTACATATCGAAACGAGCAAGGTATCATCAAACGAGATCGCAAAGACCATGGTTCGATGCCAGAGTTTCTAGACTATCCTGTAAAGAAACCCGTTGATTGGGACAATATTAAACGTACTCGTTTTAAAATTGGTGATCCAGAGCGTCTTACCGAAGATTGGGATAGCTTTAAGCAACGACTGAAACAAACCGGGGAAGCGGTACAGGTAGGATATTATCCCTATGGGATATTTGGTGCTCCTCGTGACCTATTAGGAGTAGAAGGTTTTTTACTTGGGTTCTATGAGTATCCAGATATGATAAAGGATATCATGAATCATCTTACAACGTTATGGATTACTGTTTGGGATCAAATTTCCGAGCATGTTTCCATTGATCATATTCATATTTGGGAGGATATGGCATCCCGTCAGGGATCATTGATTTCTCCTACTATGGTTGAGGAATTTATGATGCCGTGTTATGATCGCATTGTTGAATTTGCAGATGCTAAACAGATACGGATGGTATCCGTTGATACCGATGGACAGGTTTGCGATTTAGCTCGGATTATGCATCAGCATGGAATAAATATGATGTTTCCATTCGAAGTGCAAGCAGGGAATGATATCCGTGAATATCGTCAGACGTATCCTAATCTTGGTATTGTAGGCGGATTGGATAAACGTTGTTTAGCACAATCAAGAGATGCGATAGACCGTGAATTGCAGAAAGTCCCTGTGATGCTAAGGAAACGTCGTTATGTGGCTGAATTTGACCATTTAATTCCACCGGACGTACCCTGGGAATTATATCAGTATGCAGCTTCCCAAATCAAATCAATGGTTTTTGAAAAGTATTGAATGATAGGTTTTCAATTATTCCTTAGTCCATTCAGCTAAATAGAGGATCTGAGATTGCTTTCGATCAGGTAAACTAATTTCAACATATTCCTTCTGTCCGATCGGACATTGCTGGATTTCAAACAAAAAGCTTTCTCCAGCTTGTAATTCAATAAAAGCACTCTCTCGACAGATAAAGGAATGATTTGCGTTATATAAATCAACCTGAACTAATGTTTTGATGGATTTGCGGGCATGGAGAAGGATTTGGGGGGTATGATGGGTACCAATCATATCCTTTACGAATAGTGCATCGTTGATTTCCTGATGCTTTTTTCCATAATATATTGAGTGATAGGCAAAAAACAAACTTACTGCCAAAAACATCAGAAATCCATATTTTATAAGGGTTCCGGGAACTTGATTAAACTGGGGTTTACGATCAGATGGTAGTACAAAATTATACACTTCGGCTGGAAATCGATGAATTTCGAACTGTCGTGTTTGACTACTTATAAACAATAGGAAACCCATAAAGAACCAAAATATATTTCCAGAAAGGCTACCAAAGATTACCACATCCGATAACCCGTAGATTAGTAAAGTCAGCAGTAGTAGGATTACACCCACTGCCAGAAAGGCGAGGGGATAATATCGATTATGATACACAAACCGAATCCCCTTAATAAATGATCCTATTATAAAAGCAAGCAA
Organism: uncultured Spirochaetia bacterium; assembly: GCA_964414635.1. Taxonomy (GTDB): domain Bacteria; phylum Spirochaetota; class UBA6919; order CAYPZJ01; family CAYPZJ01; genus CAYPZJ01. Next base: position 9,716 of record CAYPZJ010000131.1, on the reverse strand, counting down.
GGCAAGTGCCGTAGGAATTCCCGCTGTAGCGCATAAATGGAGGAAATCATTATGAGCATGGAATACTCGTTTTAGATGGGCATGCTTTTCTGTTGGGGTGTGTTCAAATAACACTTGTTGATAATTCCCTGGCCCTATACCCAAAAGTGGATTATCAATAATCATGGATTGTGTAGTATTCAGTAGTTCGTAGCGAAAATCAAGGGAATCGGTTATTAAACTTTCCCAATTAGTCTGCATCATTGATTCTTCGATACGTTCATATAGCATAGGATTAACACGGATAACCAAGAGAAGAAGCATCAATAGTATGAATAAGAGATATGGACTCAAGATTCGTTTTTGTGCGATCATCACGGTTAATCCAAAACAAAATATTCCAATTAATAAAGCCAACCATGCGCCACGAACCTGGGGTAAGATTATCAGAAAGAATATTCCACAGATAACAAACAACCAAAGAGCGTTCCATTTAGGTTTATGGGATAACCAACCCATTTGATATGCACTCATACTCAGCATGATCCCCATAATACCCAAAGAGGAAGCAGCCATAACACTATTAAATGTTCCCGCTACTCGTTCTCCTGGGTTAAAATGTGGAACATCAAAATAGACCATAAAGGGGAGGTTGAATCCAAGAACATATTGCGAAAGTAAATAGTACCCTTGGATACTAATGAGGATTAGAAGAAATGCGAAGAAAACATTCCAATAGATTCGGTGTCCAACTGCGAGAATAATGGGAAGAAGTGCCCATTGGCTAAAAATGGCTAAAACCTGGGTTAAATTACCCTGAAGGTTTGCATGCACCAGTGCAGAAAGGCATAATAGCACAAAAAAAAGTAGGAAAAAAAGTAGGACTAGTTTGTTCTGCTTGAAACGGTCAATAATCGACCGTTCAAACACAACTACACTCAGAGCTGCAACTAACAGCATAACCTTACTCATTTCGGATCCAGATTGAGAGATGCTGTTTGCTAAAGCAAAGAAGAGGATTGCACCGTTCAGTGTATAAATGGTTATTTGATGTATTCTGCTGATACCTTGAGTAAGCGGTTTCATCACCTTCATTAACACATCACAAGAGGAAAAGCATAGGAAAAAACATCAATCAATTGCTTCCAGGATGATTTTTTCACCCGCTTTATCCAGTTGAAAAATCACACCAGCCAATTCATTTTCTAATTCGATGGTTTTTTGTTTTATGGTGATAGAGGTAGGTTTCATGATTTTCTCAATGACCTTGATTTCAGGTTTCAATGCTTCTTGTTTGGCTTCAATCTGTTTGATTTCTGTTTTGAAGCGTTGTATCTCATGTTGAATTTCTGGCATTTTCGATCTAGAAGAATCTTCCAGCTCTTTTTCTGCCTTTTTTAGTTTTTCTCGCAATTCAGGTATTCGGATGCTTCTTCCAATGGTAAGTTGATTATGATGTTTTCCATTTCCAATACTCATTGCCTCAATCCCTTTCAATGCATCAATCACCGAGTTGTATATCGTCCCCTTCCCTCCAAGAAACAAAGAAACCAGCCCATCTGAGAGCACGGTAGACTGAATAATTTCTTCTCGTACTTTTACATTCCCATACGCGATTATATTGGATCCTTGTACCGATCGGACATGTACTTTTTCAGATGCAATCACATCCGATCCAATTACACCGCCATTGATTACAATAGAGCCTTCGGATTGGAATGTGGATCCACTGACGGTTCCCACTATAAATATGCCTGCGTTTGCGTTAACTTTATACCCCATCTCTACATCCCCGCGGATGATGAGCATACCACCAAAATTAATATGTTGTCGTACCTGATCCACTTCCATGGATTTTACAACAAAGGGTGTATCTCGTTGAAGCATAAATCGACCATCTTCAGCTGCGTATATCTTGCCCTTCTCCGTATCATATTTTACACCGCTACCCGCGTTCACTCGTACTTCTTTTCCTTTATGTGCGGGAATTACTTGTCCATACACATCATAGCCATCCCGATGATCGTTTGATGGGGGTACAATATATCCAAGTGTAGTCCCTTTTTCTACTTCTAAAGTCCCCGTTAGTGTTTTATAATCAATACTATCACCTAAATTAACAGAAAATTGAGGTTCGCTAGGTTTCTGAATATAAATGAGTTTTCCATCTTTCCCGTGTTTAGGTGGGGCACCACTTGCGATCACCTCTTCCATCTCAGTAGCTTCATCCCGATTGATTCGATTCACCATATTCTTAATGGTAGATTTGGCTTGGCCTGTGAGAACAATCCCTTCGTTTTCAATCACCCCTTCTACCATCTTCTGATCCAATTTGGTTCCTTCACCAACCGAACTGCGCAGAATAAGGGATGCTTCCATTTTATCATTGGTAACCACCACTTCACATCCGGCATCCCGATAGGGAAGAACATTTAGTTCTCCTGTTTCGGGATAAAAATACACCATCCCATCCGCTTGGGCAGAGAATGTCATTTGTAATGGGTTATCTTCCTCGGTTTCTTTTTTTACGTTAGTAGCTGCTCGAATATGTTGTACCGTATTGCTTGATACTCGAATGATTTTGTTCTTAACCGTTTTCCCATCAACTCCGGGGATTCCCTGGGTTTGAATTGCGAGTAATTCTCCTTTTTTGACCAATGCACCTTTTTTTACCACAGTCGAAGTCATTGTAGCTTTATTTTTTACAATATCTTTATCCGTAAGATCCACCACGATTTCATACTCACCATCCATACCCTCTTGTGCTTCCTGACCGAATGCAAACACATGATCTTCTAAATCCTGATGCCTACCTTCCGCATCCAAGTTTTCATTCACTTCTTTCACCAATTGTTTAATCGTATCCCATTCAAATCCATAACTAACTCCTGCATCACGGATAGCACGCTTCACCTGTTCGAATGAGACATTATAATTTACTTCCGGTGGGAATCGTACAGAAAGATGAGCAAACATATCATCGGGAGAGGTTCCTACTTCTACAAGAATCGGGGATTTAGAATTGCTGGTCTGAACCTCTAAAGGGGGAACATCCTCTCCTCGATTTGCTTTTCGAATCAGTTCTTTTACCCGATCCCAATTGATAAAATCCGGTGGGATCCCTTTCACTTCCGCATATTCTCGAATCATCGAATGCGTATATGCCTCTGATTGGTCTTTTTGTCCTTTTGCAGTAAACAACACCTTCCCTTCCCCAGGTTTATGGATAAACCGGATTTGGGAATGTTCAAAAGGATAAATATTCCAGCGCCGTCCATCAATGGTTAAGACACCTTCCATCCCCGCTTTTAATTGAATTACATTCCCTTCTATTTTTTTCGATTCAACGACATTCCCCGCATATTGTTCTTCTTTGGCAATTCGGAGCACCCGCTTTTTTTCACCATATATATTGGTTCGTACCACCTCAGCCGGTTTTATTTCCGCTAGAATATCCCCACCTGCAACATCATCGTAGTTAGAAGCCATTTTATTAATCATATCATCTTCTGCTGTAATCGTGTCTTCTGTCCCCTCTGCAATCAATTGGTGCTCTACCATTTTTTGATCCCGGTAGGTTAGATACGCTTGTTTCAACGCAACCTGGTCGATCCCATATTTAATTTCTTGATCTTTAATCATAGCAAGAAGCTCTTTTGGAGGAAGCGGATCTTCATCGGGAATTAAGGTAATGAAGCATTCCATTTTGCTGGGGGATATATTCAGTTGTACGGATGGATGGGGTTGAATCGTGAGTTGGTTTGTGGTTTCGGTTTGTTCCATAATCGTTATCTCCAAAATGTAATAAAAACAAAAAGGCAACATGGATTTGAAACAACTAGGCGACAAGTATACCACTACACGTCACCATGGTCAAATCACAGCAGGTAGTTTAGACAGACCATCGCTGATCTACTAGTTAAATATTATAACAGGAATTGGAAAATCAAGCTATTTTACGTAATTTACGGATTTTTCAGGTGGTTTTGTTTAGCTATTCCTCATTCCGACGTACCAAAAAAAACTTAAAAATCCTTGTGTACCTGCATTTTTAATGTTATAGTCCACTTTATTTGTATCGCATGTTATGGGATTGTTTTCTGTATTGTAAACAATAAGAAAAGAAGATTTCCCACCGAGTGTACCAAACAAAGCGAGTTCACGACGTGGGCGAATCTCAAATACAAAAACGTAAGTCATAATTTTTTTATTTTACAAAAAATTATGGTCTTTTTTTTTCAATTGGATTATCTTGTTCATGACGCACGATTTAAAACCCATCGTTTTCTGATGTTGTAGACGATACGGTACGTCGATCCTCCTTCCCCTAACTCATTGAAAACGTTGGATTTACCCCTGAGTTATGTTTAAAGGAGAATCCATCATGCATGCATCAACCCACCCAGGAAGAAGTCTATCTATCTATCTATCTATCTATCACACTGATTGCCTTACTGAGCAGTTGCTTTGATGTGGAGAAAACGTTGCTGACCTTCGACGAATCATCCACCACCGTATTAACCACGACCGTGGACGAATCATCCACAACGGAAGTCGATTCCGAAGATCCCGTAGTGATCGATCCGGACTCGGTCACACTACCTGAGGACATTATCCGGGATATTTTCCGCCCGATGGACGGACAGTTTACCTTTGAGACCACTGCCACGCTGGAAATTTCCCTGGAGGTGTTGGATCATAATGAAAATGGGGTTCAGACCATCGTGGATATCTCTGATGCCGATGGAAATCTGTTGTATCGTGGGGCTACGGATGGGGACGGCGTTCTGACGGATGAAATCACCGTGGCACTTGCGGAAGGTCGCACCACGCTGGTATTATGGGTGAACGGAACGGAAACCCGCACGATTATTGTGGAAAATTTCGGAGATATACTAAAGTTGGATCGAACGCTTTACACCCCTGTTCCTGTTACGGAAGAAACCGACACGGATGGGGATGGTATAATTAATACGCTGGACCAATTCCCAGAAGATCCCGATCGGGCTTTTCTGGTTCGCTTTCCTGCTAATGAACGCTATACGATCTGTTTTGAAGATTTGTATCCTACGTTGGGGGATGCGGACTACAATGATTTTCTGGCATCCTATAAACTGATAGAAATTCGGAACGCCCAGAACGAAGTGGTGGTGATTGAGGGGGAAGTTGAAGCTCGTGCCCGGGTGGCAGGCTACAACCATGATTTTCATTTACGCATCCTGGATCTGCCCGATGCGACGGGAACGATTACGTATATGGATCACCTGAAGCAGGTGCAATCTACGGTTCCGATTGAAAGTGATGGAACGGTGCTGGATTTGCTCATATTCGAATCCACCAAAGATTCCTTTGATCAACGGACTTCTGCTATGGAAAACGGCGATATGGATGAACCTTACGAACCGGGTTACTACACGCAGTTTGAGTTAGTCCTGAATCCACCCCGTCCCAGTGGGATGATTGCCCCGCCACCTTATGATCCGTATATTCATGTACGGAATACAGGAAAGAACGTGCATCTTCCTGGGAAGGGATTGGGTGAACCCGACAGCCCGACCTATCTGGATGAAGAGGGGTATCCGTGGGCGTTGTTGGTGCCGGTCACGTGGTATTACCCATTGGAAACCGTCGATATTCGGGAAGCGTATTCGGATTATTCCACTTGGGTGGTAAGCAATGGTATTGATGCAGCGGACTGGTACCGCAAGCCGGTGCTGGACCTGACCTACCATCGGGCTATGATGGATGGAACCATCGAAGCGATCACCTTGGATGTGGAACGGATTGATGCGGTTACGGAAGGCGGAGCAGTAATTACGGTGTTTGATCAGCTGTTGGAACTGGATATGCTGACATATTTCACCGGCGAACCCTTGAGTTTTGGGTTTGCGGAGATTCCACCTGGAGTGTATACGAACATCCGGTTTGTAGTGGGGGATGGGAATACCATCACGGTGGATGGGATGGACTATCCGTTGGAAGTGGCTTCTCCGTCGGAGGTTGGTCTGGTATTGGAGCCGGTGGGTGGTGCATGGCAACTGGAGGAAGGGGACGAAGTCTCTTTCGATGTGGATTTCAGTGCTGCGGATCAGGTGACGGTGCTGGCGGATGCGTCCTATGTGTTGAAGCCCAGTCTGTGGTCGGTGGTGTCGGTGCGTTCGAGCGATGAATGCTGCTATTCGGCGGTGGTGGATTATATTACTTATGCGGATGGCGGCACGATTAAGATGGGGGATCGGCTGGAGTTGGAGTTCCCTCCGGGTGCGGTGACGGAGGATGTGTTGATTCGGGTGTGCCCGGTGGAGACGCCGGAGCCAACAGCGGAGTATAGTTTTTTTGGAGATTGGTATGAGTTTATTCCTGCTGGGTTAACCTTTACTCAAGAAGTGAATGTTAGTATGTGTTTTAATAGCGATGAAGTAATAGAAGGAGGGATTGTAGATCCTATACAAAATTTAAGTCCACAATTAATGAGTATTACAGATAATGCATCAGAAATTTACGTAGCTAGAAGTATTATTATCAATAATACAATTTGCCTCAATTCAGCTTTATCTCATTTCACAATTGTTGGACCGTTTGGTCAAGCTAGTATCGGTGAAGAATACGATGATAGGGTTCCGCTGTACTTAGATAGCGATTTTAACGAACGTGACTGGCATCCTGAAAAATGTCAAGGTAGCGTTGAGACTAGTATTTTTTATGATGATGAATGCAAACTGCAAACTGCAGCAAGATATGTTGTAGAATTTAATGGTAACTGTAGTGGTTTTCTTGTTGGTCCAAATATTGTACTTACTGCAGGTCATTGTTTACATCGAGTACAAACTTTGCCAGGAGGATTCGTAGAGGATATTTCATTGATTGAGATTGGAAAATCTAAAATTTGTTTGTACCAAGATGATAATCCATACAATAAGATACGATATAATCCTGCTTTGCCTTTAAATTCAGATGGTTTGTATGATGGTGATTGTTATAAAATCATATCTCATCCAAATTCGTCTTTCTTTCATGCAATCAATGGTGCAGATATATATGGTTTAGATTATGCGTTTCTTTGGGTGGAGAATAGTATTGAAAATATGAATGGTTCTGCAAGTGAAAACGGTCCGGTAAGGTATGAAACAGATTCAAATATTGCTCCAGGCTGTCCAATAGATACCGTTTCCTCAAAAAGTTGTCTTTCTGCAACTAATTACTATGACCATAGAATAGCTGATATATCATTTAATAGAAATGAAATGTCATATGGTGTAAATGTGATTGGATATCCAGTTTTTCCACCATATAGCTATGATAATGTTTTCAACATCCCAGGTGAGGGGGCAATGCAATTTATGAAATCCAATGTGACTACCTTATCGCATCCGTTAGGTTGTGGTTATTTGGGATACAACCCCCATCAGGGACACTATGATATGCACTATCCTGACTCCTTTTTTCAATTCAATTGTGATATATTAGCCGAGAGTTCCGGATCTCCAATTTATGATTCTATGTGGTATACGGTTGGGTTAGTAAAAGGTACGTCTTATGATAGAAATAATGGTCATTGGTTAAGCAAAATAGCTGAAGAAAGCGATATTTGGATAACTGAAATACCATTGCCTTATGATAGAGAATCACACAGAATTGGATATGAAACTGAAGGAAATATTTTAATCGCTTTTTTTCCTGAAAGTACAAATCCAAAATTAGCTGACAACGATTATAGTATTGAACTGAAATTGCGTGACATATCAATTAATCAAGTAAATCAAGATGATAGTAATCATTCCAACATAGAAAGAGCAGTGGTGAAATCAACTCAAGACATTAGATCCTCCCAAAATCAAATGATAATATCAAATATTCCAGATGGAGAATATTTTGTTAAATCACGTTTTCATCGCTTTTTAAAAGATCACCCCCTAGAAATATCGCCTAGGAACAGTTGGATTGTTGGTCCATGGCAACTTGAAAATCAAAAAAACATTGTAAAAGAACGAGTGTTTTATTCTACACCGATTATAAATAATATTCAACCTTCAAATATTACAGATGCAACACCAGGTAACAACTATCAGGTTGAAGTTGAATTACTTTCCCCAAATACAAAAGTATGGAAAAGTGGAGAAATTTTTGTTTACTATCGAGTTGGTTTTAACATCTATACAAAAAAGATATTTTATTCAAGCCCGAATGAACTAGTAACTATATCCCTTCAAGCACCAGAAAATTATGGTTACACGATGCAATATTTGATTAGTGCAAGGTATTTAGCAGATTTTTATGATGAAACTTTATGGAGCGATCTTAGTGATTACTCTATTGTCTCCATTTCTACAGCGGTTCAACCCTAACTTTTACGGAGGATACCATGAAATTTATCTTTATCATTCTTACACTCGCTTGTTTGACCTGGACATCCTGTACGATTACCGATACGGAGTTAGATGTAAATACGAATCAAAAACTAACCACAAATGAACAAACACAACAGACAGTAGAGTCCACTCTTATGAATTATCAATCTTCTTTATCTGTGCATATTGATACCAACTCCAGTTGGACATTTGACGGAGACGAGTGTTGCTATCAACCGTGGGATTATATTAATCATATGGAATATGTTAATCCGATTTTATTTGCATCCAGCAATGAATTGGGGATTATTCGGTTGTTGTTTAACCATATAAAAGAGCCTGAGAAAGAAGCACCGCCACTGCATGTGGGAAATCTTTTAGATCCGCTGTGTGACTATTGCAGTTGCATTGCACCTCGTTTTTTTATTCTGGGTTCATATCTTTTTGCACATTGGGAATCGGGATGGCAAAGGCAGAAATTCAATGCGAGTACGTGTGATCAGTATGATTGGTTTGAAGGCTTACGAATATTTGATATCACAGATCCGCTCAATATTACACTCAAAAAGGAATATTTAACGGATCCATTGATGGGAAATGGACGGATCCCTAAGTTGGACTATGAAAGGCAGCTGGCCTTTATAACAAACAATTCCGAACAAGAGCAGGATGATTCCATAGCACTAGAAATATATAATCTGGAAGATCCTTTTAATATTGAATTGGTTGGTTCCTTAAACCTGGCTGGACTCGAGGAAGTATATTGTAATACTGATTCATACTATGCGCAGAATCAATTATATTTGACTGGTTATGATAGAGAAAACAATTGGCTTTATGTGGTAGTTGATACCAAGGACTTGAATATGCTAAGTTATCAATTAATCGATTTACCGATTGAAAATGGTAAGATTTTTAAGGAACACGATTTTGCTATAGAATGGAAGCATTTTGAAATGGACAGCACTACGATGATTTTTTTTGATATCACCGATTTGAATAATCCGTTTATGCAAAGCCAAATAACATTCGAAATAGCGTATGTCTTTCTGAAAATAGTTGAGAAGTACCCGGTGGTTTATCTGTATACCGATAACTTTATCACCGCATGTGACGTTTCCGATTTGTCCAACGTACACTGCAAGGAAACTCAAGTTGATTATGATAATTTTGTTCTATTTACTACTATTGACGATTCCTATCTTATAGCTAGTGGGAACGATAATTCTATTCTTGTTTTTGATATTTCTATACCGCTGGAACCTACATTGATAAGTGAAATTAAATATATGCCAGCATACGAATGGCGTGTGTATCCTTAAAAACAGTAGCAAGTTTTTCTATATATTTAAGGGACCGGAAGGTTTCTGGTCAGGGGGGATGGATTTT
>CAYPZJ010000130.1:0-11903 GCA_964414635.1 uncultured Spirochaetia bacterium | reverse complement strand
ATATTGCGAAAGTGGGTATGGGTGAATTTGGTGGATTTGTGACGGAGGAAGAACTCGTTGAAACAATCATTCAGGAAATACCTCAGTATCAACGGATGGGAACTGGAATTCGACAATCGCTTGCAAATACATTTCGACATATGGTTGAGGAAGGCGAGTTTGAATCCATCGAAAGCCTTTCCGAGCGTGGGGAAATAATAAAAATCCTAAACATTATCTTTCGCCCCTACTATTATGAGATGGAGCCCCAATTAGGACGTGTACCCTTGGAAGACCGCCCCTATCTTATCATTCACGCAGAATCTTTGTATCATCATTTTAAACGGTATAATGAAAGTTTAAAAGACAAAGTAAAAAAGGGAACTGGATTGACTATCCTGGAATGGGACTTTTGGTTTATGCTCCGAGATCAATTTGATAAAGCCAAACAAGCTCGCCCCCGTAAAAGCTATGATAAAAACCAATACCGGCATTATCTCAAACAAATTTTCAACCTATACGAAATGACCGAATTGAAGGAGATGGAAAATTCACTTAGTAAGTTATTTCCCGATTGGTATGCTGAACTAACGAGCCGGTAAGTTCCACTCAATAGATCACTAACCTGATTTACTTAAGCATAAAACAATGATATCTCAATATTGCTATTCGTAACAAGTAATATTGGATTTCAAGCTATGATCGATTCAACTAATTGAAAGGGGGAGGTTATGTGGCTTAAAGGAAACCTACACACCCATACGACCAATAGTGATGGAAATGGAACACCAGATGAAGTGGTAAGTTGGTATAGTCAGCATGGGTATGATTTTCTCGCGCTCACGGATCATAATCATTTAACACAACCTCCGGACCTGCTTTCTGAAATAATCCTGATCCCCGCTATGGAAATTACCATACATCAACAAGATAAAGAAATTCACCTCAATGCGTTTAATCTAACCAAACCATTGGAAATAACGCAGCGTGATACACCGACAGCGACAATCAAATATTATATTAAACGGATTACAGATTTGGGTGGATTATTGAGTGTTAATCATCCCAATTTTTGCTGGTCATTAGGATTGGATGAGTTGAGTCGATTACCTGATGGATTTCTATTGGAGATATATAATGGACATCCTGCTGTGAATAACCAAGGTATGGGATCATATCCCTCGGTGGAACTGATGTGGGATCGGTTACTAAGTGGCACATACCGATCCGTTTGGGGATTGGCAGTGGATGATATGCATCAGCTCCATGGGGAATGGGGATATGATTACAGCAACCCACGAAAGGGTTGGATTATGGCAGATTGCACGGAGCGATCTTCTACTGCTATCCTCAGAGCAATAAAGCAGGGTGCCTTTTATGCTTCAACGGGGGTCGCCCTTTCACACTATAAGTTCTCAAGTAAGATTTGTGAACTCACAGTGGAAGAACAACGAGGGTTAAAATACTGTATCCAATATATTGGATCAGAAGGGCAAGTTATCCATGAAGTATTCGGTACCACTGCATCGTATGTACCTAACGGAAAGGAGGGATATATCCGATGCAGAGTCATGGATTCCAATAACCGTCATGCATGGACCCAGCCGTTTTTTTTAATCTAAACCACAACTTGGATTATTGCCTAGTAATCTTCCACCGAAGAAATCATTTCATAAACCCAAATTGAACCATACTGTGAAGCAATTGCATGCCCAAAAGTGTTTGTTTTTCCATATTCCTCGAGAAGAATACACAAGGTTTATTCAAACAAAACATTTTTGCTAGACAATCCCACCCCCGGTGATTAATTCGACATGCGAATATGTGCATTGCTCATATTTCGATTCAAACGAAAGCGAAAATTTGAAAAAGCTGGCTTCCCCGCACCCGATGGTTCAAAATCACGATAAAACCCATAGGGTTCGGTAGGCCACATAAATCCAAGTGCCCGAGAGATAGTCCCGTTATTATCCTCATCTTCAAAGGCAGTGATCCCGTAAATGCCCTCCGGAACATCAAAGTAAAAATGTGCATACCCATTTCTTATTTGACTTGGAGAAATCCGGATCTGCCGATAAGGTGCTAAGCTATTTTCCCAGGTATTTTCTGTATACAACCAGACCAAGACCGGGGAATCACCAGATAAACCTCCGATGGTACCCGCAACACGATATAGTTCTTCTCCAAAAACATGGGTTGCTAAACTACCTAACGTTAGACTCATAAGCAATGCAAAAATTCTAAAGATGCGTGACATACTATTAGGCTCCTAAATATTAGTATGTACTAATATTCTTTCATACTCAATAAAGTACCAACACCGTACCCACAAATTTTCGTCCATTTTTATCCTAAGAATTTTTAGACTTGTCCTAAACTTGTGCCTTAACGGATTGCGAACGTGTGAATGATCCCTATACCCTGTTCCCAAGGAATTATTGAATCTTATGGTGTTGGTAGAAGCGTTGAGCTATACCCCCCTATTACTCACCTACACACATATACAGTCCATCGGAGATCGGGAGGGGATGGTTAATCTCATCCTTAGTTTTTATTAGCGTCCAGTCTATTAAAGGATCTGTTGTGTACCAGATTCTATTAACAAAAAGGTATCCTGAAAAGAATAAAGGATGAATCTCATACTGATGAAACAAGTACATAGTCAATTGCGAACAGCGTGAAGCAATCTATGTATAAAAAAGATTACTTGGGCGCTTCGCTTCTCGCAAAGACCCTTTCTTCCTCTGAGGTTGTCTTGAATATTTTTACATTACTTTGAGATTCATCCAAGAATAAACACCCGTTGAATATCAGTTGGATCCTTGTTATACTACAATACGAGTACTCAATCATGTGGTCTACCAACTCGTTAATCAAAAGTATACAATCGTAGTGTTTCGAATTCGGGTTATTCAGGATGGTTCACATCAAATAACGCTGAACATGGTGGACCACGCTATGGGGTAGAGTATAAGGAATAAACTATGGAATCCATTCGTTTTGGTATTATTGGTTTAGGTTTAATGGGAAAAGAATTTGCAAGTGCTTTGGCTCGGTGGTGTAATCTGGATGTGGATTTACCCCGTCCCTTACTACATGGAATCTGCTCTGCAAATCCCGAGAAGCATCCTTGGTATAAAAAACATTTTCCTGACTTAGCAATCATCACAGCAGATTATCACGAATTACTTGAATCAGACGCAATCGACGCCATTTATTGTGCTGTTCCCCATCATCTGCATGAGACCTTGTATCAGGATATTATTCAACATGGGAAACATCTCTTGGGAGAAAAACCGTTTGGAATGGATTTGCAGGCGAATAAAAATATTCTACGGAACGTACAAGCCCACCCGGATGTGCTTGTACGCTGCACGAGCGAATTTCCGTATTATCCAGCGGCTCAACGGTTGATAGACTATATACAGAAGGACACGATTGGGGATATCATTGAAATGCGAGTGGGTTTTCACCATGCTAGTGATTTGGATGTAACCAAACCTATTAACTGGAAGAGGCAGGTGAAATACAATGGTGAGTATGGTTGTATGGGTGATTTAGGGATGCATGTGCTGCACATACCATTACGATTGGGAATTGTTCCAACCACTGTTTATGCTGAATTACAAAATTTGGTTGAAATGCGACCGGATGAAACGGGACGGCGTGTTCCGTGTGATACATGGGATAATGCTACGTTATTATGTAGTGCTACGCAGCAAAAATCTATGAAACGATTTCCCTTTATTTTGGAAACCAAACGATTGATGCCTGGAGCCACCAATACATGGTTTTTGGAGGTCTATGGAACGAATACCTCCGTCCGTTTTTCAACCCATGATCCTCGGGCATTTTACCTTTGCGAAAACCGAGGGAAAGAACAAGCGTGGGCTCGGTTGGATATGGGGATGCAAACCGTCTATCCGGTGGTTACCGGGCGGATTTTTGAATGTGGGTTTAGTGACGTTTTTCAGCAGATGATCGCTGCATTTATCCGTGAACTTGCTCAAACTAAATTGGAACATACCTTTGATTGTGTTTATCCTGATGAAACGTTATTAAGTCATTATATTTTCACAGCGGCTTTGGATTCCTATAAACAAGGTACGCGGGTAGAGGTGGGGTATTATGGCAAATAAACCGGATTTATTCCCTGTGGATCAGATTGATCGAGCACTTTATGAAGAGGAGCTATTACCCTTATTACCGCAGCAGATTTGGGATGTGCATACGCATTGCTGGGTTGAATCTTCCTATCCAAGGGTATCCGACCCTCGTATGGTTAGCTGGACGAGCAAAGTTGCTTCTGAAAATCCCATAGAAGATCTATTCGCTACATATCGTCTTCTATTCCCGAAAAATCAAGTCAAACCCCTAATCTTCGCGAATGTTGTACCAGAAAAGGATTTGGATCGGGAAAATGCGTATGTTGAAGAGGTTGCCGGGAAGAACCAGTGTCCTTCTTTATTGTTTACATCTCCCAATTGGACTGCACAAGAAGTGGAGGATAAGGTTATAAAGGGGCGACACGTTGGGATCAAGGTATATTTGAGTTTAGCATCATCCAGTTTAGCAATGGATGATATAACGATTTATGATTTCCTTCCACCTAATCAGTTGGAGGTGATGGATCACCATAATTGGATTGTTATGCTACATATTCCTCGCTCAAAGCGATTGGCAGATCCAGCTAATCTTCGTCAGTTACAGGAAATTGATCAGCGGTATCCGCACGCACAGGTGATTGTTGCACATATGGGGCGAGCATATTGTCCTGAAGATGTAGGGGATGGATTCAACCAACTGCGAAAAACATCAAATTTGCTGTTCGACTTTTCAGCAAACACGAATGCTTTTGTATTTGAGCAGATGCTGACTCATTTTGATGCATCTCGAATCCTTTTTGGAAGTGATCTACCGATAACACGCATGCGGATGTATCGTATTTGTGAACAAGGGAAGTATATTAATGTGGTACCCCAAGGATTATATGGTGATATCAGTGGTGATTCCCATATGCGCGATCAACCTGATGAGGATTCCCGTTGGATCACGTTTTTTTTATATGAGGAACTGCTGGCATTCAAGCAAGCAGCAATAGCTGCACGGATATCTGAATCAGCGATCCGGGATGTTTTTTATTTTAATTGTGAACGAATCCTTGAAAAAGCAGGATGGAACGCGGTACTGTAACGCTTCCCTACCTAAGACAACCCCAACTCACGATCCAATCGTTGTGCTTTTTTAAACAGCTGCAACAGCCCGATAAATCCTAGGATTACAATCCCAAAAACTCCGGAGAGTAACCAGGGAGCATGGGTTGCTCCAAAAGCACATACATCATAGGTTCCATGGAGTAAAATGGCTAATCCTAATCCCAATACAATGTTTCTCCCTTTATGTTCCACAAGAACCCGGGCTTTTCCAATAAAGTACCCCATGATTCCACCGAAAATTGCGTGCCCAGGTACAGCGGTAACAGCGCGCAAAATTATGGTAATCAAATCCCCTTCCATACCATAAAGAAGATTTTCTACCGCTGCAAATGCAAGTCCCACGGTAATCATATAAATCATACCATCCGTTACTTCATCAAACTCCGTGTGGTTCCAAATTGCGATGCGTAACATGAGAAGCTTACTCGATTCTTCCACTAATCCCGCAGTGATAAACGATGCAAAAAAAATTTGAGACCAGCGCCCCAGCCTCGATTCGAATTCTAATAAGATAAGTCCTGCTATGAGTGCAGGAATAACGCTTAACAAACCTATAAGAAAGGTTTTTATAATTAGTTTAGCTGATTCGGGTTTTTGTTTATCCTGACGGTATAAAAAGAATAACAATAATAATGCGGGTCCAATGGTGAGAATTGCAATCAGTTGCCACATGGGAGACTCCTCTAATTATAGTAGCAATGGATCAATCGTGATCCGTTTCAAATGTATTAGGATTGGTGGCGTATGTAAATCAATCCGCCCGAAATCATAAGATAATCAAAAACACATTAACCTATATTGAAAGGTTCAGTATTAATATAGGTGTCTGTGGTGTGAAGCGCAACAGATATCCAAGGGTACGAGTTTTGTACAGATGTTACGAAATCATACAACCGACAGAGGTTGGTTTCATTATCCCAGTCGACGTAGGTCGACTTGGGGATGATAGCCGATGAATTCATTCATCGATAGTGGGAATTACCATTTTTTAAACTCTCACCCCCGTACCCGAACGATTTGCCTTGGTTTAAAAACGTGACTACATTACCTAGCCAGAGGATATCTAGAAAATAGAAATGTAAATGACAAACATATGGGTTTAACGATAGTTCCCCCTTCGGTATCCAACAACGTATCATAACCATGAACCCGACGAATGCTCATATAAAGCAGGGAGAAACTATGAGTAATGAAGCATTGAACCAACTACTGGAGGATCTCCAAGCCAAAAGTGGAGAGGCATTTATGGAGATCTCCGATGCGCTGATTAATTTGAAATGTATTTTTCCGTTATTATGGGGACAGATTCGAGATTACGAGAAAGCAAAAGATTCTGCTATTCTTGATTCCTATGAAGACGAATTGAAAAACTATCAGGATAACTATGTACAAATTCAAAAGGATAGTAAATGGGTACAGAAGGATCTCTTTTTTCTGGTAAGCAATCTAAATCAAAAAATAAAACAACATCCTGCGGCGAAAGCAAGCATGGAAGATACGCTAAAGAATCTAACAGAATTGAAGAATCAATCCCGTACCTTTATAATGGAATATTTGCCTAAGTTACAGGATCTTATGCATTTCCTGGAAAAGAAACCCCAGCTTATCTTAGCAAACAAAGAACATCCCTATCAAGATCTCAAGGAGACGTACGATACCCAGTTAGATTTAGCGATTAAACATGTCAAGAAAATTAGTCAGGCAATTCGTAACCTGAACTGATGTTACATAAAGCATTCCCTTTAAACCCATTTTATTGTATATGGAGCATACCTATGGAAGAATTCCCCTTTTTAAACCCCAACTTACCCTTACAGGATCGGATCAATGATCTACGATCCCGCATGACACTGGAGGAAAAGGTAACACAATTAGTAAATAAAGCGAATCCCATCGAACGATTGAACGTTCCGGAGTATAATTGGTGGAATGAATGTTTACATGGAGTTGCTCGTGCGGGGATTGCCACTGTATTTCCGCAGGCGATTGGAATGGCATCGACCTGGAATGAGGATCTGATCCATCGTATTGCTGTTGCGATTTCCGATGAAGCCCGTGCAAAGCATCACGATTTTCTTCGTCGAGGGATTCGTATTATCTATACAGGACTGACCATGTGGTCTCCGAACATTAATATTTTTCGTGATCCACGGTGGGGGAGGGGACAGGAAACCTACGGGGAGGACCCGTATTTAACAAGTCGTATCGGCGTGCAGTTTGTAAAAGGATTGCAGGGGGATGATCCGAACTATCTTAAAACGATTGCCACTCCGAAGCACTACGCGGTACATAGTGGTCCCGAATGGAATCGACATGAATTTGATGCGACTTGTTCCGAGCGGGATTTATGGGATACATATCTTCCTGCTTTTAAAGCTGCGATTAAAGAAGCGGGTGCTTGGTCCATCATGGGTGCGTATAATCGGGTGAATGGAGATGCAGCGTGTGCTCATCCTCGGTTGCTAGGTTCTATTCTTCGGGAAGAGTGGGATTTCCGAGGTTATGTGGTGTCGGATTGTGGGGCGATCAAGGATATTGATCAGCATCACAAAATTGTGGATACGCCAGAAGAAGCGTCTGCGTTGGCAATCAAAACGGGCTGTGATCTTAATTGTGGCGATCGTTATGCCTATCTAACAGCCGCTGTGAGAAAGGGATTAATTAAAGAAGCCGCACTGGATAAAGCCCTAGACCGATTATTAGAAGCGAAATTTCGATTAGGAATGTTTGATCCTCCCGAACAGGTTCCATACGCATCGATTCCGGTAGAAATAATTGATTGCGCAGATCATCGCAACCTTTCATTGGAAGCCGCTCGACAGTCGTTGGTTCTGTTAAAGAATAACGAATCCATATTACCTCTCGATAAAAAAATCCAGAAGGTTGCAATCATTGGTCCGAACGCGGATGATGAACATGTGCTGGTAGGCAATTATTATGGAACACCCAGTCAACCTATTACCATTCGGAAAGGGATGGAGATGGTTTTAGGAAACGAAGAAGCAATCATGTATGCCCGAGGATGCGAATTAGCCGAAGGATACGGACTTCCTCAGGTAATTGAATCACAATACTTGAAGTCCGCAGATGGGAATGAAACAGGTCTTACTGCATCGTATTTTCCTAATCCACGATGTGAAGGACAGCCTGCGTTTACACGCGTGGATGCATCGATTGATTTTAACTGGGAAATCGATATTCCGGCTCCTGAGCTAGATGGAAAACGTTTTTCAGCACGATGGGAAGGAACAATACACGCTCTGAAAAGCGGTGAATATCGTTTGGGAGTTATCCATGAAAACACCGTGCGGATGGAGGTTGAAGGGGAATTGTTTTTTGAGCATCATGAAGATCATGGATACAATACGGTTGTAAAACCGATCCAATTGGAAGCAGGACGTTCGTATCGAGTCCGATTGGAATTTTTAGATAACAAAGGATTTGGGCCATTCAAACTTGTTTGGACCTTACCCTCGGATGAGAATCAGCTAATCCAGGAAGCAACGGATATAGCACGGATAGCGGATGCGGTTGTGCTGGTACTTGGAATTAGTCCGTTATTGGAAGGCGAAGAAATGAATGTCCCTGTTCCGGGTTATCGAAATGGAGATCGTCTCCAAATGGATATCCCCGAGTCACAGCAGCACCTGTTTGAGGCGATCTCTAGTTTAGGAAAACCATTGATAGTAGTACTGACGAATGGAAGTGCCCTGGCTATCAATCAGGTTAAGGCAGAAGCAGATGCCTTATTAGAAGCATGGTATCCTGGGGGGCAAGGTGGATTAGCGATAGCAGAAGCAATTTTTGGAGAGTATAATCCAGGAGGACGCCTTCCCATAACTTTTTACAAAGGGTTAGAACAATTACCGGATTATGAAGATTATCGGATGCAAGGGCGCACGTACCGCTATTTTAATGGAGATCCTTTATTTCCGTTTGGGTTTGGCTTGAGCTACACTCACTTTTCCTACTCGAATTTACAAATCAGCCCCTCAACGATTCAAGCGGGAGATCAGGTAACTTGCTCCGCAACGATTACAAATGATGGAATGCAGGATGGGGATGAAGTTGTGCAACTGTATCTTACTGATAGGGAAGCCAGCGTTCCTGTAGCTATACGTTCCTTACAGGGTTTCCAGCGGATATTTCTAAAGAAGGGAGAAACGAAAACTGTTGAATTTACATTGAAACCCGAACAGATGAGTGTGGTATCGGATACGGGTCAGCGATTTGTTGAACCTGGAAAAATGGAAATCAGCGTAGGTGGGAAACAACCTGGGTTTGATGGTGAATTGGATAGTTATTCAACCGAGGTTGTTACGGGTTCATTCATGCTCGAAGGGAGTGTGAAAGAAATAGAACGTTAGAGGATTAATGATCGGCAAATCCTTTATTCTTAAACAGGTACAATCCTTCTTTTCCTGGTGCAACGATATCTAGTAGCCCGTTACCATCCAAATCAGCCACCGAAAAGAAGATTCCTGCACCCGAACAAGTACCAACCAAACCATGATCCACTACCTGCTTTGTAAAGTATTCGCCATTCCATTTAAAAATATAGAATCCCACCACCTCGGTTTCACCCGGGTCGTTTCCACAATGAGCACGGTATCGATTTCCAGCTAGTAGCTCACATTGTCCATCGCCGTCAATATCCACCCACTGGATATCATGATATTGTGAAAAAAATGGATCAATGGGATGCTTTTTCCATATCCGTTTACCAGATGTGTCCTCTATTTGTTCATACCAATCCAATCCATAATTATGGGCTTGACCGACAATGAGATCATTTTTTCCATTACCCGTAACATCCACCACTAAGATGGGTACACTAGCCGATCCCAATTCAAACTCGTTATGAAAAATCCACGATCCTTCCAGGGGATCAGTAGGAGCTTCCCACCACCCGTTTGGAACAACAAAATCGCCACGCCCATTACCATTGATATCTCCAAAACCCAAACCATGTGTGCTTTGTTCTTCAGTAATTGTGATTTTACGGAATGTTCCGGTAGGTTTCCCTTGGGCATCGTAATTTAATTTGTAGAATACCAACGGATGTCCAGGCGTATTAGGACAAATTTCCACGATACCATCTCCATCAACATCCCAGGCGCGAGTCGTTTCAATATTTCCAGGGGAATCAATCTCATGTGTTTTCCAAGGTATAGGCTCACCTTGTGGATTTTCCCTCCAATAGAGAGTTTGCCCCCACCAGCCGCCAGTAATCACATCCAGATATCCATTTCCGTTTACATCCAGAGCGATGGTGGAAAAATCATCATAATATTCATCTTCTGCACGAACATCACAGAGTTTATGGCGTGTTTTAAAATCCGGACCAGCATACCAAAAACCTCCGCATACAATATCTAAATGACCATTGCGATTTACATCAAATACCCCTGCTGATTCGTAGGTTGTATCATCCAGTTTAATTTTTTCCCATTCAAGACGACTTGGTTTCATGGTTATCCTTCCTTAAGTATTGATTTGAAGTATGTATAATAATAACCAGGGAAGGTTCTAAAAAATGAATCAGACTACTTCCTTGGGATACAAACGATTAGTTAGCAGCAGCTAATTGTTTATCCGTAAGTGCTTTCAAAAATGTTTCAATTCGTGTAATTTGCTCGTTAGTGAGTTCGATACCGCTTTGGATTGCTGCCATTATTCTAATGGATTCCGCCAAACGTTCAACTGCACCATCATGGAAATAAGGCTGGGTTAGTTCGACATTGCGAAGCATAGATGTTTTAAACACATAGTTATCCTTCTCTTCTTGGGTTACCTGATATCTCCCCAGATCCTCAGTATTCTCATACGGTTCTACTTTGCCCATTTTCTTATAGGTTTGTCCTCCCAAGAGATATCCAGAATGACATCCTGCGCACCCTCGCTTGAGAAATTCATCCAAACCAGTTAATTCTTCTTTAGAAAGAGCATTGAGATCACCGTTTAAAAAATCATCAAATCGATCGGAGGTGATTAATGTTCGTTCAAATGCAGCAATAGCTTCTGCCATATTATCATAGGTAACGGGATTTTCCTGATCAGGAAATGCTTTTTTGAATAAGGATTCATACTTCTCATCCCCTGATAATCGTTCCATTACAACTTTTTCACTCGGCATTGCCATTTCCATGGGATTTAATATGTGTCCTTTGGCATGTTCTTCCAGGGTTGCAGCACGGCCATCCCAAAATTGTGCGATTTGAAAACCAGCATTTAAAACGGTTGGAGCATTACGTTCTCCAAATTGTCCATCTGCTCCAGGTGAGGTAGGTTTGTTATCCACCCCAGCCATATTGTCATCTAAGCGATGGCACGTATTGCAGGATTGGGTTTCTGATATGGAAAGTTTGGTTTCATGGTACAGCACTTCTCCTAGCTCAATCATAGCAGGAGTATCCTGATCCGCACCAGGCATCTGTTCAGGTAGTGTCCCGAATATTTTTGTAGCGCTTGTTTGTAGATTACTTGCATGTGTCAAATTCGCTTCTGTTGACAAAACTACTGTCGATGACGATTCTGATGGTTTCTGTGTGGGTTTTTCAGGGGTTTGGTTCTGATCGGTTTTCCCTTTCCCTGTTTGTTGACATTGGCTAAACGTAAATAACGTGATTAGCAGTAGGATACTACTGATTAGTATCTGTTTATTCATAACTTCCTCCCTAGCGCTGCTAGACTTAAAAAAATCGGATC
>CAYPZJ010000129.1:0-11957 GCA_964414635.1 uncultured Spirochaetia bacterium | reverse complement strand
TACTTTGAGATTCATCCAAAAAAAGATAGAGGCTTGTCTTAAAATAGGGTTTTTATTAACTTAATGAGCGATTGGAGAGATGCTGGAGTGGTCGAACAGGGCTGCCTGCTAAGCAGTTGTAGGAGTAATTCTACCGAGGGTTCGAATCCCTCTCTCTCCGAATGGAAGAAAGCATAGGGCGCCGTTTGCGGTATTCGATATTCTATATCCCACTGTTAGGGTGGATATATGGGCTCTATGGGACACCAGATGATAGCCCCGAGCATTTCCATGGCTGCCAGGCATTTGGAATATTTTTGTTCTATTTGGGTATAGCGATTCCATTGGCGGTAGTTAGTTTGCTTTTACCCCCCGTATTGGAGCACCTACGCTGGATTGCATTTGGGATGCTTGCTGGGTTGTATGGTTTCACTTTATTGATTGTGATGGGTTGGATACTCATCCGACCGTCTGGTGGGTTTCCATTTTTTGAAAAAGTAGCCCGACGGCTACCCTTTTAATAAGTTCCAGTAGCTCAGTTGGATAGAGCGTTGGATTGCGGTTCCAAAGGTCGGAGGTTCGAATCCTCTCTGGAACGAACTCACACTTTATTATAGCTTTCCAATAGGAAAAAGTCGTGGTGGGGAATCCGTTCGTTGTTAACACGATGGGAGACTTTTTGCGGAATGACACAACTCTTTCCTGTTTATCAAACAAATGTTTGGGATGGTTTGGTTTTGATAAAAACTCTGCGACGGAAATTCAACTAACGGATTCTTTTATCCGATTTTTTGTATAGGCGCGGAAGCCGAATGATGGAAAAAATGTTCTTGAAAATTTTGTCGTTTTTATTATAATTAAAGGAATGAAAAGGGAATACATTCTATGAAATCACCAGAAAACTGCACCATATTGATCGTTGAAGATGATCCATTGAGTAGAGATATCCTAGCAGAATATCTCCGCGAGCTAAAATTCAAGGTTATCGTCGCGGAGCATGGCTTCCAAGGTCTAACCAAAGCCAAAGATTTCGAGCCCGATTTGATTTTGCTCGATCTTATGATGCCTCGCATGGACGGTTATTCGTTTCTTACTAAATTAGCAGAAGCCCAGCTTCAGGTACCGGTTATTGTAACAACCGCTCTTTCTATGTTGGATAACGTCCGTAAGGTTATGAAATTGGGGGCTAATTCCTATATGGTTAAACCCATTGATTTGAATAACCTGAAGGAGAAGCTGAATAAGATTTTGGATTTAAATCTACCCATTGATAAATCTGATTTTAATGTAAAGATTACCATTGAAGATAAAATCGTGGTGATTAATTTAGAAGGAAATATGACAGTGGAGGGGTTAATCCCCATCCGTTCGGATATTATTAATAAAGCTCGGAAAAACTATCAAAAAGCACCGAAGCTAATCCTTAATTTTTCTGAAATCGAACCGACTTCGGCTACCCAGAATTCCTTAAAGGAATTGTTTTCCTTCTATGCTGATTTACCAGAACCCAACGTGGATCGGATAAAAATTGTTACCACGAATGAGGATGTGAAAAGTCAGATAAAAAACCATGAGATTGCGAAATATATGGAAATCTGCGATAGTGAAGCGGAAGCATTCGCACATATGTAGTATTTACTTCGACACCGGACGTTTAAATAGGATATAAACGCCAACGATATTTCCCCCGCCCATTGAGAAATCACGATAGTCTTCACCCCGCATAATAAGACCTTTTGTTTTGGGAATAACCGAAATGATTTCCCACCCATCGCTTCCTAATTCATTTAGTCGATCTATATTGGGGATGGCAGCATCCGCTAGATCAAATTGATAGGGTTCCATCATCGTATTTGATTTTTTATCAAATAAAGCATAGTCATAATCCACTTCTGAAGGGATTGGCAGGTATTCCATTTTATATTCCCAACCAGTATTCTTTTGCAAAGTGGGTGTTTGTGAATGATCAGCAATGGGGAAATTGGGAGTAGGCGCGGAAGAAAGACTTGCAGTATCTGCTATTGATGGTGCTACGGATGAAACGCAGTTTTCGCAAATATTTGTGTATGTTCCTGACCCGGCGTAGATATGTTCTTTACAAAAAAAATGCCCACATTTATCACATTCGATAAATGCTTCTTTCGGTGCTCGGCTTTCTTTCTTACCGCAAAAATGACAGATTCGCATGGATCCCTCCCTTTTTAAGCGCGTGCTGGATCTACGGGCGTGATTGGGACTGATTCATTCCTCTGAATAGTCATGAGATGTTTTCAGAAACAGCGCTTAGTCGAAAAGTAGTAAAATCCAGAGAAATCGACAAAGTCACTTTTCTATGCGCTAGTGAAATCTTATTGTCAAACCCTACATATTTAAGTATCTTTATTGTGGAATGAAGCACTAACACACCTGTTTCAAGCGAAGACTTCGTAAATCCGAATATACGACAAGGAAATACAGATGCTTTTAAAAAAATTTGAATTAGGTCCACTTATGAACAATTGTTACATCCTCGGTGATGATCAGGAACAGCGATATTATGTAATTGATGCGCCGATTGAGAGCTTTGATGCCATTCAAGGATATATCGATGCACAACGGTTAACTCAATGGAAAATGGAAGCAGTGTTGTTAACTCATGGTCATTGGGATCATATCTATGAAGCCCATCGATTTCACTCCGCGCTTGGGGTCCCTGTTTATATACATGAACAGGATGCAGATATAGTTGAAAAACCCCCACAGGATTTTTATTCCTTTCCCATCCGTATCCCTCCGCTAAACGATCGAGTGTTGTATGATCCCACTCAACCTCTGGTCTGTGGTTCGATTCACTTAGAGCTATTGGAAACACCAGGGCACACACCTGGCGGCATTTGCTTTCTGGATCGCTCCAATAAAATTTTATTTTCTGGAGATACCTTATTCCGTGAAAGTATTGGAAGGTGGGATTTACCTGAGGGGAATGGAAAAGTATTGCTTCATTCGCTCCATACGAAATTATTGGATCTTCCAGATGATATTCAAGTCTATGCTGGGCATGGATTAGACTCGACTATGGGACATGAAAAAGAGTTTAATCCTTTTTTGAAGGGTGGGATGGAAAATTCTGCGTTATTGGATATGATGTAGTAGGGAAGGTCCCATGAGCCAGACGACCCAAATATATATTAAAAACGTTCCGATTGGTGGTGGAGCTCCCGTAAGTATTCAATCCATGACTAATACAAAAACACAGGATGTATCGGCTACGTTGGATCAAATCCGTGAGTTAGTAGGTGCTGGATGTGAATTGGTACGTATTGCGATTCCTGATATGAATTCAGCTAAGGTTGTGGATCAATTATGCAGCTACAGCCCCGTTCCGCTTATCGCAGATATTCATTATGATTACCGATTAGCGCTTGCAGCTTTAGAACGGGGGATTCATGGATTACGACTCAATCCGGGTAACCTACGGAATCCTGAAAAGATTGTAACGATTGTTGAACAAGCAGCCCGTCGTTCTGTACCTATTCGTGTGGGTGTTAATGGTGGTTCTCTCAATCCCCACCTTTATCAAACAGTGACTGCAGAAACACTAGTTGCTCAAGCGTTAGAACACATCCACATTCTTGAGGATCTTGATTTTCCGCTAATCAAAGTGAGTTTGAAAGCATCGGATGTAACAACTACTGTCCAGGCGTATCGACTCATGGCACAAACCCGGTCGTATCCGTTACATGTAGGTGTAACAGAGGCAGGTACGTATGAAAATGGGGTAGTTAAAAATGCTATCGGGATTGGATCCCTGTTACTGGATGGAATAGGTGATACCATACGAGTATCGTTATCAGCTGATCCGGTACAGGAAGTAATCGCAGCCAAACGAATATTAAAGGCGATTGGATTACGGAAGGAGGGCCTGGAAATTGTTTCTTGTCCTACCTGTGGGAGAACCGTTGGGGATGTCATTTTTTGGGCGGAGCGGTTGGAACATGAATTGAATGATGTTCCAATTCCTCTGGTGATAGCGGTGATGGGATGTCGTGTGAATGGAGTGGGGGAATCTCGTCATGCGGATTTAGGAATTATTCTTGATGGCGATCCCATACCAGTTTATCGTCATGGGAAGGTGTTGGTGAAGGTACCGGAAAACCAATTGATAGGAGAATTGCGACGCTTAATTGAACAAATAACCTCCGAAAAGTAAATCATCCAGCAGGTCTATTCTTCTAACTGTTTCAAAAAGCCAGCTTCATCCAGAATAGGGATCCCCAGTTTCTTAGCCTTCTCGTATTTGCTACCTGCATTGGATCCTGCAATAATCAGATCTGTTTTTCCTGATACACTGCTGGTAACCTCTCCACCTCGTTCGGCAATAAGTTTGGACGCATCCGATCGGGTATATCGCTCCAATTCCCCTGTTAGAACGACTTTTTTTCCACTAAAAAAGTGTCCCGATTCCCCAAATACTTTTCGCTCTTCTGATAGCACTTCAAAATTTACCTGGCTTTCCCGTAATCGTTGGATAACCTGTTGATTGCTTTCTAATTGAAAGAAATTCACAATGGATTCAGCCATCACGTCTCCGACCTCATAAATCGAAGTTATCTCATCTACGGAAGCCTTCATCAGCGCATCTAATGAGCCAAAGTGTTGAGCTAGTAGGCGTGCTCCTTTTGTTCCAACATGTCGAATCCCTAACGCGAAGATGAGGCGCTGTAAAGGACGCATACGGCTTTCCTCGATTGCTTCCTTTAACCGAAGGGCGGATTTTTCACCGAATCCCTCCAATGTTTGAATGGAACGATAATCTAACCGGTATAAATCGGAGAAGTCCTTGAGAAAACCTAAATCCACAAAACGTTGGACAACTTTTTCTCCCATCCCGTCTATATCCATCGCTGCTTTGGAAGCAAAATGCTCAATGCTCTTATAACGAAGGGAGGGGCACGCTAAATTAACACAGCGTAACGCTACTTCTTCCTCATCTTTTACAATCGGTTCGTTACATACAGGGCAGTGGGTTGGGATGGGGAAGGGGATACTATCGTTTGTACGGTTTTCAGTAACCACAGATACCACATAGGGAATGATTTCTCCGCTTTTTTCAATCCAAACAGTGTCTCCCTCTCGAATATCTTTCCGGTAAATTTCATCAAAGTTGTGCAACGATGCGCGTTTAACCGTTGTACCGGAAAGCAAAACGGGTTTTAGTTCGGCTACAGGGGTCAGCGTTCCCGTACGTCCCATACTAATGGATATTTCTTTGAGTACAGTGGTAACACGGTTAGCAGGGAATTTATACGCAATCGCCCAGCGTGGTTCCTTTGCGGTATATCCCAACTTGGTTTGATAATCCAAGCGATTGACCTTCACTACCATCCCGTCGATCTCAAAATCTAATTCGTTACGTTTGGTTTGCCACTGCTCAATATGTTCCAACACCGTGTGGATGGTTTCGCATAGCTCAATATCCTCACTCACAGGAAGCCCCTGGTACTTAATAAAATGATATCCATTCAGATGAGTTTCAATAGGTTCGCACTGCTGCTTGGTATCCTCACTTACCCATGGTAATGCATAAAAAAAAGCTTGGAGTGGGCGTCGAGCGACTTCTTGGGGGTTTAGTAATTTTAAACTTCCTGCTGTAGCATTTCGTGGATTTGCGAAGAGCTTTTCACCTTGCTTTTCCCGGTAGGCATTCATTTTTTTAAATGCCGAAGTTTGCATATAGATTTCACCCCGCGCTTCAAATGTGAAAGGCTTTTTCAGTTGTGTGGGGATAGAAGAAATGGTTTTAATATTTGGAGTGATATCATCTCCTACGATACCATTCCCCCGAGTGACTCCATGTGTCAAAGTCCCTTGTTCATAATGCACGGAGATTGAAACTCCATCGATTTTTAATTCGACGGTATATGCGACCTCCTCTGTTGTACCCAAAGCCCGTTTCACGCGTCGATCAAATTCCACCAATTCATTTTTATTGTAGGTATTGCCCAGGCTCTTCATGGGGATTCGATGGGTAAACGAAGGGAATTCTTTAGTAGGTTCTCCACCAACACGATTGATAGGAGCATCTTCTGGAACCAGGTGTGGATATTGAGCTGCCAATTCGTTCAGGCGATTGAGCAACATATCGTATTCAAAATCGGAAATGGTTTCCCGTCCTTCGTCATAGTAACGTCGGTTGTGATCATTGATTTCTTTGCAGAGTTTCTGAATTTGGGATTGAATTTTCTTTTCATCCGTCATGATACATGTCCTTTCTGCTTTAAACCACACGCTATCCACGATTCTCCCTGAAATTGACTTTGATGCAGTATTCCTTGGTGTACCAATTGCTCCAACCACGCTTTAATTTGTGAGTGATACTCTGTTGGGAACGCAACCTTTAAATGAACCCGATCATCATAGGATGCTTGTTGGAGTAATCCATCCCGGCGTGATAGTTCATGTTCAAATTGGGATTGGTCGGAATAATGCAATGTTATATCATAACACACATGGGGTGCATACCGGTGTATGGCAGCTTGTTCTACACTCTGTAGTGCGGTTTGACCGTATGCATTAATCAGTCCTCGCACTCCCAATTTTTTCCCACCAAAATAACGCACGACGACAAGCATGGTATCGGTAAGCTGGTGTTTGGAAAGAACTCCTAAAATGGGTTTCCCGGCTGATCCAGACGGTTCACCCGCATCCGTGGCAAATGCTTGGATTTCTGGTTTCCCAAGCCGATATGCATAACAAAAGTGATTTGCTTTGGGATGTTCTTTTTTTATAGATATCAGGTGGGTTTCCAATTCCTGCAAGGATGTAATGGGAATAAGATACCCCAGGAATTTGGATGACAGGACCGTTAACTTGGATGTACTTATTTTATCAGGAATGCATACGGGTTCCATAGTACCATGGATAATATACTCAATTACGCTGGGATTGGCAATCAACAAATGAGGTGGTTCCCTTTGGGTACAGGGAATCATCTTATTTATATATACCATTGTTAGTAATGGGTTCGGGAGTACTTCAAATTAATGGATTATTAATCATTTCGTGGTATTAGCTTACGTTGCCTCAAATCTAAGTATTGAAGCGCAGTTTCGTTGGAGAAATAAAAAAGATAAACTACACGCAGCCCATGGCACGTAATTTGCTGTTGACTCTTATACGTTTTTTTATTACCCTATCGCGTGATCGGAAAATCAGCGCCGAGATGAAACGGAGCTGATTTTGGTTCCAGATACGCTAATAACTCGCCCGATACTGGTTATCCTGCCTTGGAGCGCACAGCTCCATTTTTTAAACCATATCAAAACAGGTAGAGTAAAACTGGAAGGAACTACATTAAGAAGTGGAAGCGAAAAAAGGTATGAATATTCCAATAAATCTACAAACAAATAAACCTACACGGAAATCCGGTAGGGACAAAACGCTGGCACTCCATCGCCATCGTATTATAGGTATTTTTGCCCATGTGGATGCGGGTAAAACGACCACCTCCGAAGCCATTCTATTTTACACAGGGAAAACCCACAACCTCGGTCGCGTGGATGAAGGGAATACCGTTTTAGACTGGATGCAAAGTGAACGGGAACGGGGTATTACAATCACCTCTGCTGCAACATCTTGTGAATGGAACGCCCATCGCATTTCGTTGATTGATACACCGGGGCATATTGATTTTACCGCTGAAGTCGTACGCTCTATTCGGGTTATTGATTCAGCAATCATTTTGCTCTGTGGGGTGGGTGGTATTGAACCCCAGACCGAATCGGTTTGGATGCAAGCTGAACAGGAACGGCTACCACGTGTCATCTTTGTGAATAAATTGGATCGTGTGGGGGCTGATTTTTTTCGTGTAGTAGAGGAAGTACACGAACGGTTTAGCACCAAAGCCATTGCAACCCAGGTACCCATTGGAAAAGAGGAAGGATTCCATGGAGTGGTGGATCTGCTAACATTGGAAGCGCTTATCTGGCAACCCGGGGAAATCAAACCTGAAAAAACGGATATTCCGGAGGAATTAAAAGCGGAAATTGAAGAAAAACGCGCCTTGCTTATTGAAGCGATTTGTGAAACCGATGATGAATTATTAGAACACTACCTAAGTGGGAATTATCCTGAAATCGATCGGCTGAAGCAAGCCTTCCGGGAAGCAGTACTTTCCAATAAGCTTATTCCCATTTTGTGTGGTGCGACTCTGAATCGTATTGGTGTAGAGCCACTTTTAAATACAGTAGTAGATTATTTACCCAGTCCTGCTGACGAATACACTCATGCTGGTTTCGATCCTGAGGATCACGATATGGTTACAGAAATCCACGCTACGAATGATGACCCCTTGGCAGCGTATGTTTTCAAAATTGTAACGGATCCCCATGTTGGTAGCTTAACCTGGGTGCGTGTATTTTCGGGAGCCTTTCATGTTGGTGGTACGCTCATCAATCCACGAACGGGTGACAAAGAGCGTGTAAGTCGTATATATCGGATACATGCAAACAAACGAGAATCCGTAGATAAGATGGTAACGGGGGATGTTGTTGCCTTAGTTGGGTTAAAGAACCCATTAACGGGGGATACTCTTTGTCAGGAAGATCGATTGGTAGTAATGGGCGATATGGAATTCCCTGATCCGGTGATTTCCATCGCATTGTCGCTGCCACAAGCGGAAGATTCTACTAAATTGCATCAGGCTGTGGCAAAGTTGTGTTCGGAGGATCCAACCCTAACCAATTCCTTTGATCATGAAACCGAGGAACTAATATTGAACGGCTTGGGGGAGTTGCATTTAGAAGTTACAGTGGAACGATTAAAAAACGAGTTTAATATTGAACCGATTGTTAGTCCACCTCTTGTTTCGTATGGGGAAACGATTGTGGAATCACGAGAAGAAAATTATACGTACAAAAAGCAATCGGGCGGGCATGGTCATTTTGCTCAAGTTATTTTCAAGATGGAACCATTGCCTCGCGGGGAAGGATTCATATTTGAAAATAGAGCGCCTGCTCAAGAAATCCCGGGTGAGTTCATACCCCATGTGGAACAAGGGTTTAAAGATACGATGGAAAAAGGTGTCTTTGCTGGGTTCCCAATGAGTGATATCAAGGTGACATTAACGGGTGGGAAACATCATAAAGTAGATTCGGCTCCAGTTGACTTTCGATTGGCTGCTTCTATGGCACTTCGCCACGCCATTAAGAAAACCCCTGCTACCTTATTAGAACCCATCATGAAAATCAACATCAGTGTGGATGAACAATACTTAGGTGCAGTCATTGGTGATTTAGGGAAACGTCGAGGAAATACCAAATCCATGGATCTTCGTGGGAATCGCTACTATGTAGTGGGAGAAGTTCCACTAGCAGAAGTGTGTGGATATGCTACCGTACTTCGTGGATTAACCCAGGGACGGTCTTCATTTACATTGGAAATTAATCATTATGATATTGTTCCAGAGTCCATCGCATCCGAAGTAATCAAAGATCGGGAAGAAAAAGGCAAGGTAAATCAACGCATTAGCAATGGATAAAAACTAGTACCTTGGGACAACTAAAAATTGTTCTACACTTCGAGTCCGCTCAATGCGCGTTCATTGAACGGAGTCGAAATAAATCCTGAACTAATGACTCTCGTAATTTTAAGTGTCAATTGGTACTAGGAGCAACTATTTAAAATGCATAGTGATAAATTTCAGATCGCTCCTGGTACACTCCTTTCAGCTCGGAAGTAATCCAACCTAAGGTTTGCCTATGTAAGTGATAGGTTACATCGGTGAGCTGATTTTGGTGGTACCAAAGCGTCAGGGTTGGAAGGTAATCTTCATACATCTTTTCATTCCAGGCGTCTGGATCTTTTACCAAACCATAAACATCAATTCGATCCAGCAAACCATTCCCATCATAATATTCATGACACGATATTCCATAGTAATATGGATCATTAGAAAAACGATAATACTTATCTCGTATGGATTTGTATACGCGTCCATTCGATGTATAAAAATGGCTTGTACCCCAGCTTTGGGTTGTATTCATATCATAGAAGCCATATTGTTTCCGGAAATAGGTCAGGTGTCCATCGGTTGTCATATGGATGATATATACTGGAAGAACTTTGCCTGTATCATCGTATCGGGTTTCCAGCTGGTCGGTGGGAATTGGATTTGCATAGGTATTGGTTTCAATATTATAGGTTGCGTAATATGATAATGGTTCAGGTAAATCACGTTCTGGAAATACCGCGAGGTACTCTGGAGTTGTAGTGGGGGGAACATAATTTGCCGGACTTTGAAGCTCGTTCCCCCAAGCATCATAAATAAAGGTAAAGACACTATGGGTAGGATGATAAATTTGTAACCAGTCTTTATGAATTATTTTATACTCGAATGAATGAATCGGTGGACGAAACCGGTTGAAATACGACGGATCATAGGGTAATTGCTTTTTCAATGTCACCCCAGCACGCGAATAAAAATGAAGCAAGGGAGGATACGTTTGCGTTGTGTCCCAGTGCTCCACATGACACATAGATTGAATAAATACAAGATTGGTTCCCAGGGATAGTAAATCACCTTGGACTTGGTGCTCCCTACTAATTAACGTTCCATAGCGATCGTATACCTCAAATCCATATGTTTTATTTTGTCCATCCAGTTCGGTAATTCCTTGTTGATAAAACCAAATGCAGGGGTGAATGACCTCTGCGACATATACAGATAGAATGGTTGTTTTCCCAAGGGAGCTACGTTGGGAATAAAAACCTGGAAAGTGCAAAAGGTTATGCAATTGATCTCGGGAATCATAATAGGCAGCCACGCCGGATAGGTTATCGACTTGATAATAATTCAAATCCAGATCATGACGGATATACGTAGGCAAGCTACCATACAATTGCTCAATACGCTTTGACTCAGGGATCTGGATCCATTCCTCATATGCCCGGGTGCATTGATCCAACAGGTTTTGTTTTTCAGCAGATAGGTTGCTTGCATCTATGAATTCTGTGTAGGAAGTAGGAACTAATAGACTCCGAACGACTTCATAGTCTTCCAACCATGTATATAGCTCAAGTAAATATAGCCATCCTAAAAGTTTGTTTAATGAGTTGTTTGTATTTGTAGTAATGCTTGCACACGAACCTGTATCATAAAGGTTCTGGGCTTCTTCTATGTTTAGTTCGAGTAAGACGCGGGTTTTCTCCGGATGAATTGTCCAGCGCCACGTATTCCATACATAAACTCTATAAAGTGGAATGTACTCGTTTTTATCAATTAGGGGATACCATGCAGGCACATATTCTTCTAATAAGAAGGTTTCGTTATTTTCGGTAAGAACGTGTAATACTGACCCGAATTGATAGACAAAAAGGGTTCCATCCATTATCTGAAAGAGAATATCCAATGTACTTCTATTGGAACGATATGACATAGTCACTATCCATTCCATATATCCATCATTATTTGGATCACCCACTGCTTTTAACCCCACCGGAATTGAATTATGAAGGGGGGGAACCTGCATACCTTTTAAAATGAGTTGGTTCGGAATCAATTCCCGGAATCCGGTTGACGCATCATCATAGATCGCAAATGTATCGTATGGTGGGGTTGGAATACGGTATTGAATTTTGTATTCCATTGCAGGATCCGTATCCATCTGTATCGAAACCACGTTTACATCAGCATAATGGCTAAGAATGCGTTCGGGTATGGGGGGAGGATCTGACTGTGCAGTTAGCAAGGTGGGTATGCAAAGCATAACAAGCCCAATGATAGTAACAATGCGATGTGTCATGATGCTCTTTCCACAGATGATTCATGTTCAAATGAAGAACTGTTCCACTTCTATTAACGGAGAGTGGCTTGGAAATAATTATTCATAAATCGGATGTCGAATCTAGTATCAATGGACACTTCAAATTATGAGAGTAATTAGTACAGGATTCATTTCGGCTCCGCTCAATGAACGCACACTGAGCGGAGTCGAAGTGTA
>CAYPZJ010000128.1:0-12112 GCA_964414635.1 uncultured Spirochaetia bacterium | reverse complement strand
CACGCCTTCTATCCAAATTCCGGAACTTTTTTTAAAAGTGTGCGTAACATCAGTTCCTTAATTAAAAAACGAAAGAATACTTCCCCCGTAAAATCTGCTTGAATAATATTCCCACTAATCGGTGATTGGGGGTCTGCATAGATCTGTTCAAAATTAAAAATAAACCCACCCAGTGCGCCTACCCGGCTTCGCTGGGCGAAAGTCAACGGGGGAAGTTCGGGAAATACAAGTGAATCATCTGCTTCCATGGTTGTTTCTGTTTGAGCCATTAAAGGTTGCGCCATCAACAACGGATCCACTCCAATTCCTAACACTAAAAAGAGTATCAGAAACCACATTGTTTGTTTCGTATTTCTATTCATAAAGCAATCCTACACCATTACACAACCGTATCGATGCCGTGATCCAATATATCTATTCGCAAGAATTAGTCTCCAATTATATAACCGATTACACCAAATTGTTTTGCCGGTTCTGCACCCAAATCTGGGAATACTGCACACTGATCATGCCATACTCCAAAAATAGTATTTGCTCCCAACACGATCCCATCGATGGTTACGGAATTTGAAAAAGAAGCGGTTTGTTGTTCACATCCCACTTCATCATTATTCATGGGAGGAATATGCGCCCAAACATTTCGGAAGAATGTTGTGTCATTAGAAAACGTTACATTGAGATCCTTGCTACTTCCCACCGTCACTCGTGTATAATATGTCGATGTATCAACAAACTCCGCATCAAGTATATGAACGTTATTCACCCCTCCATCAATAGGAAACGAAACAGCAGGAATTTCCCAGAATGTTGTACATACCCTGCTCGTAGAGGCATTCCCCGCCGCATCAACCGCCTGAATATGCAGTGTATACGGATCTAAATTATTCATCGTTGTTGTAGACCTCGTATAAGATATTCCAGCGGTGGTTGTCCAGGTGAGACCATCCCAACTCCATTGGTAATGATCTGCTCCTGTTACCGTAATCCAACTCCAGGTTACATTTCCTTGATAATTTGTGATAAAATCATTGGGGTTGCTATCTCCATCATTGATAGTACAGTTACCGGGCATACTTGGGGGGATCGTATCTATTGTAATATTGTAATCCGCATCTGTGGTTGATTCATTTCCCGCCGCATCCACTGCCTTTACATAAAAAGTACGAGCACCGTCTGGGATATCCACACTTGGTGTATAACTCGTTCCAGCACTGCTCGTCCAGGAAGTATCGGAATCATATTTCACTAAATAATGATCCGCATCTGCAACCGTTGTCCACGTGAATTCGGGACGAGGATTATTCGTGGGCTCCCCTTCGGTTGTTGCTAATCCGGTTACGTTTCCAGGAGGCGTAGTATCAATTGTTATATCTTGTGATCCATTGGTTGACCAATTTCCTGCTGTATCTCGTGCTTGAACAAACAGCGTATGTATTCCATCTGAAAGAACGGAACCTGCGGTAAACGTGGTACTGGTGGTAATCGTAAAAGGTCCACCAGCATTATAGCTATACCGATATTCAACAGCATCCCCACTACTTGTCCATTCCCAAGTAGGTTGTTGCACATTGGTAGGATCGGCCTCCTGTGTGGAGACCGTTGGAACAGATGGGGCAACCGTATCAATATCGAACGATGCAGCCGATCCGCTTGTCGACCAATTCCCTACAGCATCAGATGCTTGTACATAGAGAATATACGACCCATCTGATAGGGGGGAACCTGGTGTAAAGGTTGTTGTCCCTCCGGTGGTGGTCCAACCGACGCCATCCGTAAAGCTGTACCGATAATCTACCGCGTCTGCAACGTTATTCCAATCCCATGTGGGCATATCATCATTTGTTGGCGAACTGATTACATCCGATGTGACTGTTGGAGCTGCAGGCGGGGTTAAGTCAATCGTTACAGATGTTGATACACCCGATCCACTCCAATTTCCAGCAGTATCCGCAGCTTGAACGTATAGCTCGTATGTCCCCTCTCCCAAACTGGAAGATGTCCATGATGTACTTGCTACATTTTCATCAATCCATCCGGATCCATCATCGGTAAATCCCACCCGGTATCGATCCGCTCCTACAACGGCATCCCATGTAAAATCTAATGTAGGATCATTTGTAGTAGCTGGTTGTAATGGGGTTACGTTCGTAGGATCACCAGGAGGAGTACGGTCCACATTAATAGTTAGGCTATCCGAACCCGACCAGTTTCCCGCGAAGTCACCCGCTTGTACGGTAAGGGTGTATGATCCATCCGTTAATTCTGAATCAGGCAAGTAGTTGATATCGTAGGTTTCAGTCCACGGCGCTCCACCAGTAAAACTATATCGATATAAATTCGAGTTGGGAACAATATTCCAGGTCCATCGGGGATACTCATTATTGGTAGGATCGGGTTCGGTTGTGGTGATTGTGGGTGTTGCTGGCGCTACCGTATCCACCGTAACAGCCGTACCATAAGCACTATCCGAATAATTTCCAACGCCATCCGCCGCCTGAACATATAAGGTGTAGGTCCCATCTGAAAGCGAACCTGGAGAAAAGGTGGTATTGGTGGTGGAAGTCCACCCCGAACCATTTGTAAACGAGTACCGATAAATCACAGCACCCGATACCGCATTCCACTGCCACGTAGGATTTGTGTTCTGCGTATAATCGCCTTCGGAACAGGTCACAGGGGCAGGTGGGCTCGGTCCCGCCAAATCAATTAGGAGAGCAGAAGACGAAGAAGAGGAAGTCCAATTCCCCGCCGCATCACGTACTTGAACATATAAAGTATAACTCTGACCATCTAATAAACTGGTACTAGGGGTGAATGTCGTATTACTGGTTGTAACCCATCCGGTACCATCTGTAAAACTATAGCGATAGGAATCCGCTCCTGTTGGTATCGTCCAGTTCCAGGTAGGCGTTACATCATTCGTAGGATTTGTACTCGTGTAGGTTACAACCGTGGGATCGGGTGGTGTCAAATCGATCGTGATGGAAGATAACGTCCCACTTGTTGACCAATTCCCCGCTGCATCCACCGCTTGAACATATAATTTGTAATTTCCTTCTCCAAGACCCGTACCAGGTGTGAAATACGTGTTAGCCGTTTCCACCCAATTGGATCCATCCGTAAAACTATACCGATATCCTGCTGCACCACCAACTGGATTCCATGTCCAAGTAGGATATGGTTCATTGGATACGGTACCTACATCAACAAAAACTGTTGGTACAGAAAGAGGCGTCGTATCAATGGTTAGTAAGCCGGATGCAGTGCTTGAAGACCAATTCCCCGCTGCATCTTTGGATTGAACGTACAAAGTATAGGAACTTCCATCAGATAAGGGGCTGGCGGGTGTATAAAATGTATTTGTGGTTTCCGTCCAACCAGAACCGTCTATAAAACTATAGCGATAGGCTGTAGCCTCGGGTACCGCATACCAATACCATGTCGGTGTATCATTATTGGTTGGTGACGATTCATCAGTTGACACGGGAGAGGGGCTAGTCGGTGCAGTTCCATCGTATATAATCGAATCTGAATACGTTAGACTAATGATATTCGTGGTGGATTTAAACCGAATATAAACAGTCTTCTCCCCTTCCGGAACCGTGCTGATTGTCCAATCTGTTAGCGTACTTGTGGGTGAAATCCACCCCGTATTCGTTGGAACTGGATAACTCCCGCTAAACGTCGCATTATTGCTAATCCACATCGCCGAGACGTTGGCATCATAGGTGATATCCAAATCCACCGTATCAATTGTGGTATACAAATCCGTTACTTCATTAATCCCATCCTTGGCATCAATACGGATGGTACCTGTAGGCTTTTCTGCATCCAATATTATTTCGGGACTTGTAAACGTATTGGTATTTTCTGCGGTGTCGATAATCTGAACTTCTAACTTATACGTATCCGATGCAGAGGGTAATGTATAGGGGGTTGGTCCCACCGAGGCTTCCGTCCAGGATGTATATGAACCAACAGCAGGTAGAATACGTCGGAAACGCATCTGTTCTACATCCGAACCAGTTCCATTCAGTGCGTTCAGCGTAAGTTCCAAATAGGAATTAGAGGTTACGATAGATGTGGCGGAATTATTCACAAGGAATTGGCTCAATGTAGGCGGGAGCGTATCTAACTGGATGGAATCCGTCACCGCAGAAGAACTCTCTATCGCAACGGCATTCTTAAATTTTACATAAACTGTATACGATTGTTCTGCGCAACTCGTACATAACTCCCAGAAACCCGAAGGTGGCCAGGTGTTCTGCACCGCAACCCATCCTGTATTGGTATTGTCACTTTGAGGATCCCCATTCGGGATGTTAGGATTACCGCTTATCCACATCTGTACCGAATCTGCTGAATACGTTAAATCCAAAAGGACATCCGAAGAACTCGTTACCACTTCGGTACCATTGCCGGATTGCGGTTGGATCACCACAGAACCATAAGGAGTGTTGTCATCACGGGTTATGGAATCCGTAGCTGCGATGCTAATGTTTCCCGCTTCATCTAACACCCATGCATACAAATCAATCACCCCAATCCGATTGGGATTAATCAGATTATAGGAGGTAATTGGATTATCACTACTGGGGCTTTGAAAAAAAGCATCGATCGAAGGAGTTAAAGCAGACTCCGTAACTAAATATCGCTCGATCGGGGTACCACCAAGATCTGACGCAGTCATGGTAACATTAAACGTGGTATCCGCAGTGGGATCGGTGGTAGTAATCTGAAAGGAAGATACTTCAGGGGGAGTCGTATCTTTTAAAATAGATGCACCAGCACCCATCGGAGCGCATATTTCACAAAGGTTACAACCAAACGCACGGTAATAATAGGTCACACCTTCATCTAAAAAGATATTTGAATCCGTATATGAACTTCCATCCCCGGTATAGACCAGCGTAGCAGATGGATCCTCCTTTGTAAGAGGATATCCGCCAATTTTTCTTAAGATCAGGGTATAATCATGATTATCAGTAAATGAAGGATGAAGATAGGTTATCTCAAAACCACCATCCACATACTCTACTGTAAAATCTACATCGGGTTCAAAACTGGGGGCAGGAACCGCTTCAAACTGCAAAATTGAAGGGTCAGTAAACACACTACTACATTCATCATTGTATGCTTTAACCTGCCAGTAATAATCTTGCGTATCACCAGAAGGAAACGTATAGTTGAACACCGAGTCGGGCTGATCTATTGTGGCTTCCGTTAGGATTGTTGAAAAATCTTCGGTATCGGATATTCGAATATCATAATGATGGGCATTACTTAAGGTTGTCCAGCTCAAATCAATACTCGGAGTACATACCACCGTAGGAGAGCCAGGATCCAAAGGTGTCGGTTTTTTTACCTCCGGAGCAATGGTAAACTGTTGTGGAGTTGAATAATGTGCCTGAGTTGGGCAATCCAATGAGGCGATTGCCACTCGCCAATAATAGGTTCCACCAGGTAAGTTTGTCGTAAATACATAGAAATTCGCATTGGGGGTTTTTAGATAATCGATGGTGCTAAAATCCGAATTAAGGGAAATCTCTAATTTAT
The DNA here is from genome assembly GCA_964414635.1 of uncultured Spirochaetia bacterium. Lineage (GTDB taxonomy): Bacteria > Spirochaetota > UBA6919 > CAYPZJ01 > CAYPZJ01 > CAYPZJ01. Next base: position 6,556 of record CAYPZJ010000128.1, on the reverse strand, counting down.
AATAGCCACTTTCATTGGGTTGCCAATCGATCGCTTCCCATTCAATTTGTGGTTGTAAGGTACATACCAAATCCCCTTCTAATGGATAGATCGGGTTGGGGGTTGGAAGGTAATCATAATTCACCCCCCAAATCTGGCTAAAATCCCCCTCACAATCTCCATTAATCCCAGATACCCGCCAGAATAATTCCCCTTCCTTCACTCCCGAAAGTTGAGAAAGGTCAAACTGTGTTGTAGAAACGATGGTATCAACAATTAAATCGGGTATCAATAAATTCGGATTAATTCCCTCCCCATTCCAAGTTGTACTGTTTTGTAACTCCCAAGCAATGGGATTAGTCCTGGCAGTTTCGATGGTTGATATTTGTAAATGATACCCGGTTGCTTCGGGTACACTATTCCAGGAAATAATCCCATTGATATCACCCGTAGAACAAATCCATTCATCATCATCCAAACCTGTCAAACTATCGGGTAGCGGGGTCGAAATCGTACTAAGTATGGTGAATTGCTCCGGCGTGGTCCACGCACTCATACACGTATCATCTGCTAACCGAGCTTGCATTCGATATTTATAGGTACCATTGGCAAGCGAACTGATAACTTGATGCGTCGATTTTGTTGAATTCTTAACCGTATAAGAATAGATCAGATTCGTCGTATCCGTCATTGTATCGATTGCATTCCATATCTGTATTATGTATACGTCGCAATCCGCAACCGTTTCCCATGCGAGTTTGGGAGATTTATCACACGCTTCAATGTTAGAAGCATCCGAAAGCAACGGTGGTGATTCTATGTAATTTACATGAAGCTTATTAACTGTTTCAGACCATTTCCTACAGTACAATTCATTATTTGCAACCCGCCAATAATAATCGCCGTTGAGTAATCTATTTTCAGGAGTAAAAGAGGTCTGGGTAAGTCCCTCAAACGTATACAGAACATCTTGGAATGTACCATCCGAGCTGATCTGCAATGTATACTCCGGCGTTGCATTGCTTAATAAATCTGTAGTCCAAATAAAAGTAGGAAAGCCATCACAATTAAGGGATTCGGTCGGAGGATCCACTAATTGTACAGTTGATACTCGGCTTGTATAAATCAACCCTTCTTCACTCCATCTCGAATCGCAGTCCTTAATAGTATTTAAACTCACAATCCCCCGTACGCGATAATATAAGAGTAAATCCTCCTCAAGCGTCCCCGGATTGGCTTCCTCATATAAGGCTAATTCATTGAAAAAAGTGGATCCATATAACACAGGCGAATTTACCGAAATCGTAAGAAACGGATTCGCATAGGCTTCATACCGATTCTCAAAGTCACCGGAATTATAGGAAAACTGAACCTCATACCGAAGACTGGATTCCACACTGGTCCATTCCAATGCATCCGATTCTTCACATAAGTATTGCTCAATAGAAGATTCAAATAAGGTGGGGGTATATTTTTCTGGACAATACCCAGCACTGGCTAATGCTTCGTTGTAGCTCAATTCATACCACGAATCATACGAAGAGGTCTTACACCCCATTATAATTAAACATGCACTAACAATAAGAATGCTTATTCCCGTTTTCATAGCGTTTATCCAACTCTTCCAAACTGATTACAAATGCTGCGTTGATTCATACCATAGTTATTACATTGATAGGATTTACAGTGTAAAGCGTGCGGTATGGTTATTGAACCCGTTATTTGAATGCAATATCTTAAAAATAACATGGATACTCCGTTCCATGCAGAAGGGGATCTGTTCGAGAAGCGTGTGCCAAATAATGAGACTGTCTTAACCCCATATATATTGAGCAATATTCATACCAATTATCGAATATTGCCTTATTATATATAACGACCCAGCGCTTCTAACAGTATAATTCCTTCACAGGAAAATACAACTAAAAAAACAAATGAATTGAAATCGAAAATTGTCACAAATGTCTCATGTTGCATCGACACAATAAGACGTTGTTACATTATTTGAAACATTGGAATACCGATTTGACTACGGGTTGTATGGAGGGGGTCACACAACCCGTATTCTAAGTCAAATCTTCAACAGGGGGGAAGGAAGGTAGCTTTGAAACTGCTCTACAAGAGCAAGTGTGTAATGTTAGTACATACTGCCGTGCTGAAAGGTCGTATTGACCCGAAACAAGCATCGGTATTAATTGATATGGCGATGAACACGGTTCATCAAAACTGTCACAAACCGGTGAACTATCATGAGACGTCTGCCAGCCGACGCTCATTCTATTGCTTAAGCAAGACACCTGTTAAAGATTGGCTGCACATCCATGGACCACATGCTTCATCAGATGTCATACTATATTACCCGGAAAAAACATTTTTTCTACTCCTTTAAGCGAAAAAAATTCCAAAATAGGAAAATAGGTAGCAAATAATCTAGCGGATACTACTACATATCGTATTATTACTTGTGTGGCTTGTAATTACAGGAAAGTTAGCAAGGTAAAGGATATCAGCAACCTTATATGCCTAGGTTTCATGGGTGGCGTTGATTTTGATAAAAAAAAATGATATCTTAACGCCAAGCATCGATGTTGTATGGAGGTGGATATGCCCCAATATTTCTCGAAAACTCAAGTAGAACTGCTACACTATCTTGCCAAACAAAAAACAGCAAAAACAATTCAGGAAACCACGCATGATACGGGAATCGATCAAATCTTTATCGCTGGTGATTCCCAAGCGTTATCAGAAATGGGAATCCTATCCATTAAGGAAGAAAACTATAACGAAATCTCTTTAGATACCGAAGGATTTCTCTTTTATAAAGAAGGATTTCCCGAACGTCGGATCCTAAGAACCCTATTGGAAAAAGGGGAACAGGGATTAAGCATCCCTCAACTTGCAGAATACACAGGGCTTACATCTAAAGAAATTGGGCAAACCTTAAAAGTATTGGCTTCCAAACAATGGGCAACAAACAATAAAGGTATTCTCACCCTCGGTCCACAGGCTGCTGCGGCGCGAAAAAAGAAAGAGCCTGAAGAAGAATTAATCACCTATTTGGGTACTAAAGCCTATGAAAACGCTCTGGCTGAAGAAGATACGCTTACCTTTCAGGAAGAGGAATTACTTCTCGCGGTCCCATCGTATCCCCAGGCTATAACCAATCTGAAGGGACGTAAAAAAGTGCTTGCCATCAAAGAACGAAAACGGCGATACTTATCCCTAACGGATCTGGGAAAACAAACCATAAAACAGGGAATCGCGTTCAAAGAGGAAGTGACGGCGTTGACGCATGAAATGCTCGAAGCGGGAACCTGGAAGGATGTTGTTTTTAAACCCTATAATATCCAGGAGGATACCGAACCGATTTATCCAGGAAAGACGCATCCATTCACACGCGTGTTGCAAGAAACCCGTCGGGTGTTTTTTGATATGGGATTTACGGAAATTCATTCCCCGTATATTGAATCCTCCTTTTGGAATTTTGATGCGTTGTTTCAACCCCAGGATCATCCTGCCCGTGAGATGCAAGATACCTTTTATATGAAGCAACCCAAAGAGGGTTCTCTTCCTGAAAACGAGGTGGTATCCAATGTAAAGGCTACACATGAAAACGGAGGGGATACGGGATCCATTGGGTGGATGTATAAATGGGACACGGAGAAAGCCCGTCAAATGGTATTGCGTACGCATTGTACTTCTGCTTCGATTCAACAAATCGCGAAAAGACCCACAGGTCCCCAAAAAGTATTCTGTTTGGGTCGTGTATTTCGTTGTGAAACAGTGGATTATAAACATCTACCCGAATTTATGCAAGTAGACGGGATTATTATTGATGAACATGCTTCGTTTTCACACCTCATTGGAACCCTCTATGAATTCTACCGAAAGATGGGATTTGAAAAGGTAGATTTCCGCCCGGGTTTCTTCCCATACACCGAACCAAGTCTGGAAGTTTTTGTGTATCTGGAGTCTAAAAAGGATTGGGTAGAGATGGGGGGCAGTGGCATATTCCGCCCGGAGGTAACCCAACCTTTTGGGTGTGATGTCCCAGTTCTCGCTTGGGGGTTAGGATTGGAGCGTTTAGCCATGTTCCGATATGGGATTTCAGATATCCGAAATATTTATATGACTGATTTAAAGTGGCTTAAGGAGGTAGGGGTATGCCAGTAATTGGAATAGCAACGCACGCCCTTTTAGAGAAGCTTGATAGCCGTCTGCAACCAAACGAGTTGCTAAAAACTTTAGCAGAACTTGGTTGTGATATTGAAGATGTAACGAAAGTAAAACGATATCGTTGTCTTCGTTGTGAGAATATTTTGGAAGTAACCTCCTCTGAGGGAGAACCGATTCTTTGTGATCGTTGTGATACGGACTTTCGTGAACATTCCGACAGCATAAACTATGTGGATGAGGTAGAAGTCATTCGGATGGAAGCCTTAGCTGTACGTCCCGATATGTTTGAAGTAGGGGGCTTATCCCGAACAGTTCGCGGCTATATTGGATTGGAAAAAGGGGCTGCCCAATATCCATTAACAAAATCCGATCAGTCCGTACGGGTGGGGAAAGAGATGGCATTAGAAACAAGCTATCGTCCGTGCATTGCTGTAGCAGTCGTAAAGAACATAACCTTAGATGATGATCTCATTCGTATCATTATGAAACTTCAGGAAAACCTACATTGGGCATTGGGGCGGAATCGAAAGCATGCATCCATTGGAGTGTATGATTATGATACGGTACAATTCCCCCTTCAATATCGTGGTGTAGGTAAAGATGAATTGAAGTTTGTCCCCTTGGGTAGTCCCGATCGTTCCGAACGGTACCAAATGACACCGGAGCAAATACTCCAAGAGCATCCAAAGGGTAAAGCGTATGCATTTTTGTTAGAAGGATTTTCCCAGTATCCCCTTTTGGAGGATGCAAAGGGGAATGTATTATCCATGCCTCCTATTATCAATAGCGAGGATACAAAACTCCAACCCCATTCAAAAAACCTGGTTATTGATGTTACAGGGAGTAATGAACGGATTGTAATGAAAACGTTGAATATACTTACCACCTCCCTGCTTGAATTATGTCCGGAGATCGTGGTGGAAACGGTAGATATCACATACGACGATAAGACAATCTGTTCACCAGACTTCACACCACAATCCTTGCAGGTTTCCACACAAGAAACCAGTAAACTCATTGGTATCAAGTTGAACCAAAAAGAAGTGATGGAATACCTTGAACGCATGCGGCATACGGTTACCGCTTTGGATAAGGATATCATTCAGGTGGAAGTTCCTGCATACCGAAATGATATCCTCCATGAACGGGATCTCATTGAGGATATTGCGATTGCGTATGGGTATCATCGAATCCCACCCGAAATCATCCCAACTATGACGATTGCCGAATCCGATCCGTTAACCCAACTTGGTGAAAAACTCCAATTGGCTTTGTGTGGGTTAGGATTTTTCGAAACCCTGAACCTTATGCTCACGAGCGAGGAACGTAATTACGAACGATTAGGACTGGCGATTCCTGAGGATTATACCCAAATTGGGAATCCCATTTCAAAAGATCAAACCATGGTACGTACGCATCTGATGCCAAGTTTGTTGGAAACGTTTTCTATTAATACCCACAACGAACTTCCTCAACACATTTTTGAACTGGGGGATGTATGTGTGTACAATCCGAAGGAGAGTACAGGTGCTTCCACCTATCGGCATCTGGCAGCGGGGATGTTGGGTCCGCGAGTTGGTTTTTCTCACATAAAAGCGTTGCTCAGTGCACTATCTCGGGAAGCGGGTTATACCTTTATCCTCAAGGAAATTGAACATCCTGCGTTTTTAACCGGTCGTGTTGCTCAATTGTATCGACAGGGTGATGGAGCCGAACAAGAAGTGGGAATCCTGGGTGAGATTCATCCTGCTGTATTAGAACGGTATGGATTGTTTCATCCGGTTGCAATGATGGAGCTTAGAATTGCACCAATTCGGTCATGATTTGGAACGGTGCAATGCCTGCCGCACTTCTGTAGGGGCTGTTCCACCAAGAGAAGTACGAGTCTGAACTACTTGTTTGATATCCATAATTGGAAATACATCTTCCTCGAATATATCTGAAAACATTTTCAGTTCTTCCATCGTTAGTTGATCCAGTCGTTTATTATGTTGGATGCAATAGTCCACCGTTTTTGCGACGATACCGTGGGCAGTTCGAAAAGGGACCTGCTTTTTCACAAGATAATCTGCTACATCCGTAGCATTTAAAAATCCATCTAAACAGGCTTCCAACATACGATCGGGGTAAATATCCATGGTTTGGATCATTTCGGGAAGCAATTCCAACACCGTTAGCACCGTGTCCACCGTATCGAATAATGCCGCTTTATCTTCCTGCATATCTCTATTATATGAAAGGGAAAGTCCTTTCATTACGGTGAGCATGCTGATTAGACTACCGTAAACCCGTCCTGTTTTCCCTCGGATGAGCTCCGCGATATCGGGATTTTTCTTTTGAGGCATGATGGATGATCCTGTACAGAAGGCGTCAGCCAATTGGATCATGTGGAATTCCGAGG
>CAYPZJ010000127.1:0-12181 GCA_964414635.1 uncultured Spirochaetia bacterium | reverse complement strand
TGAGACTTTGTGGATGCTGGATCACGAAAAACTAGCAGGATCCCTGTTAAAGGGAGTATAAACAAAGCAATGATGATGCCCTTGTATGTGTCCGATACGATTTTGTTTTGCCAACCTTAATTAATATTAGTATCTTATTGCATATCTCTTTTCTCGAGAGGCAGGATTGATATGTTTCAGTTTACTAAACATCTAATAACCATACTTAGTTTAACATCGATACTGATACTTCAATGCGGGAGTCCGGATGCCAATACTGTGCATAACGACACCCAAGACAATGGCTTAGAGGCATCACAGGAAAATCAGGTGCTTGGATACGGAATACTTAATCGTTTACCCGGTCTTTGGAATGGACCGGTTTCCACCACCACACCAGCTGGAAGCTTTGATAATTGGTATGTGGATTTTCGTCCGGTATTACCCGGACAGATTTCCCAGTATTCTTCATTAGATGAACAAACAATCAACTACCTTAGTTTTTTTATTGTGAAAGAGGGGGACGAATTGAAAATCGCCATGCGTACCGAAGGTGTGTTTCAGAACAAAGGCTGTGTAACGTATGAATCCATTGTATCTGTTAGAGAAGAAGAAGGTTATTATCAATTTGCAGATTTTAAGACGAAAACCGATCGGGCGTATACTGAATTTAGATTTAAGGACGATTCACTTATCATGGATGTTTATACTAACAAATTTAATAAAGTATCCCCTTTAGAATTACATGCACGATGGGAAGCTACACGAACGGATAGTCAGGCAACCCGATCCGCTATTAAATCGTTGAATTTTCCACAACCGCACGTAGTAAAGGATTTTTCGGATGCATTTGCTGATATGTCCGAAAGTATCTTTTATACATTCGAGCGGGATCCCTATCCCTCTGCAACCCAACCTTATGTAGGGGAGGTGCATGTAACTATTTCAGTGGATGATTCGTTACCCATTGAAGATACCCACGAACTATTTCTTTTACTAACGACGGAATCGTTGTTTGAAAATGGTACGTATGATCCCGAGCGATTAAAATACATATCCCGTTATGCGTTCCTGCCAGTCGGAACGACGGACTACACGTTTACTCATGTTCATCCAGGAAGGTATCATCTCTACTCGTATAATGACATCAATCAGGATAAGAAACACCAAAGCGGGGATTATATCTGTTCGAAATTGGATACCATCGTCACTCTTCCCCCAGAAGGACGGGTGGACATTGATACCCATATTGATATGATAATACCCTAGAGGTTGGATCCGACGGAACGGGCGGTTTGGGGTCATGTTGTATGCATAGGAAAGCTGAAAAGCGATTGCTTCGTCGCTTCGCAGCTCACAAGGACGAAAACTAGGTACATTATTTTTTGTGAGGTCCCTACGCTCCTAAAGAGTTTTAGAAAAAGTTTACTAAGTGATTGTTTGGAATTCGTACTTGATCACAAATGGAAATTAAACTCAAATTCAAAGGTTTTTTCGCCGAGTGTTAAACAGCCTGTTCAATCAACGGAAAGAAGATTTCTATTTGTAACCAATTACTGGAATTCTTATCATGGGAGGCAAGCTAAAACCCAATTATGAATACTGCGCATTAGAAAAAGAGTAACCTGGAACCAGCCCAGGTTACTCTCTGGAATATCGTACGCAACTACCAACTAAGGAAAGAAATTAAACTAGATAAATTAATACCTACATCCAACAAATTGATATGGAAACAACGTACTTTCCAACGTTATACTTATGTTCCCATTTATTTCGATAAAATCAGGTTGAATCCAATCCGTATCATTCTTTGTATCAGGATTCCCATCCCAATCACAATTCAATGTGGCATCATCATTCAAGTCTAACCAGAAAATCAAATTATAGGTACCACCAACAAGTACTTTTCCTGACGTAAATACTACAGAGGTGGTGTCATCAATGATATCAGGTAATTTCACATGGAGATCGGATTTGAGGGTGCATCCCGTGGTGGGATCGCATGGTGTAGTTGTTTGGTCATGTTGAAGTGCAAGGTACAATGATTTACCGCTTATATCTATACCTGTTTCTTGAAGCGAATCCTGGATACTTGATAAGCCTGTCAGTGTAATGCTAAGCGTACCATCTTCAAACAAATAAGGATCTTCTGGAAACCTACAGAACGGATCATCTCTATTAAACAGGTCTGCTGAAACCGTAATATGGCTATCGCCGAAAAGTTCTATAAAATAATAGAAATTGTAATCCATTTCAGAGGTAGAATCACCTGCATCAAATGTACCATTTCCATTGTTATCGATCCAAATAAGCGCATCGTAGTATCCACCTTCAAGAATGGTATCGAAGAAAAAGGTTATGATGGTCGATTCATCGATGGTTGCAGGAACAACTGCGCTAATCGTTTCTTTGGCGTCTCGACACGACAAATCAAAGCATTCCATTTCCGCGTAACCCGTTTGATTCATTAATTCAATATAAATCGTTTTTCCTGCAGCGTCTGGAACAGCCTGCATTTCTACAAGATCTAAAGTTAAATAGCCGTCTTCAAATTGAGGTTCTTCTGGTTCAGAAATATAAGGCTCTTCTATGTTACAGGGGAATATATCAAACATATCTGTGATTTGATTCAAAATTTCCCATTTATTGGTCTGGGTATCCAAATAATACTCCGTGATATTTACAGAAATTTCGCCTGAACAATCTGGATAATAAACCGCATGATGATGTTCAATCACTTTTATGGATATCCATGCAGGTTGTGTGGGATCAAAACTAGCGTCTGTTTCTGAATGGAAGGTATCTTCGTATGCTAGTAATTCTTCGGGTTGGCAATGACGCATTTCAAAACGTTGATCTTCGACCACTTTTCCTTTGTTTTGTCCAGTATAAAAATAGGTTGTTGTGTATTCCATTTTATCAAAGATCGGTTCATAATATCCAATTTCCTGCATTTCTGCTTCAGATACTGGATCGCTCTCAGAGCGAGTAAAATTAGATGCCTTTATGATAATTGATTCAGAATCCTTTTCCCAGGTCAGATCCATACTTTCACCGTAAGACCATTCCGTTTCCCCATTTTCAATCACCGTGCTTGAACTGGATAAACTTCCTATTCCAGAAAAAGTTCCATCTAAACTGAATGTACCTGATCCATTAAGATTTTCAGTGAAATGTTCTTCCCAGGTAGGTTGAATTTCTGGAGACGTTATTCCACCTTCATAAACTGGCATCTGATCGTTCATACTAAATTCCCAACCAATGGTATGTTTGTATTCCCAGGTTTGGGCAGGAATATCCACTATAACATAAGCAGAGAATTCCATCCCCATATTTTCAGGGATATTCTCTAAATAGTAGTTGAATCGATATTTTTCATTTCCCAGATCATCAATCTTCAAATTGACTGGAAATCCCATATATTGTCCGAAATTTTCATAATAAACTCCGGTACTCATTTGTGTAGCGCTATCATTATCTACAATTCCCGTAAATAAAGGATAATATCCCATATTTAATACCGGATCTATCTCAGGAATCCCTAGTTCGGTTGTGGTACCATCTGCTGCAAGACGGCCCTGCATTCCCGGATTTCCTGTTTGATTGGCACGAAGTCCAGTATTCATAATTTTCATCACGGTAATCTGAGGGGTTTTTCCTATGACTTGGTCATCTCCAAGATGACAAGAAATCATCATGCCCAAGAGAGCAAGCATAACAAAGCCATAGCGAAGTGCGCATAGAATTGTCTTAATCCGCATAGTAGTTCTCCTTAAATACGTATTAGAAATTAGTGATTCATCTCAGTGCTACAACTCCGAAGCTATCGGGTTAAGCAAATTTGCGTTTCATCTATCGGTCTGATAGATGAAACACTCGCTCAAGTCAAGTACTTGAACGCTGTTGTTTATAGTGTACTAGTATTTGGGGGGAACAACTTTAAAGATATTGCTGGGTTGGTTAACTATCTTGCTAAAAAGATAGTCTTTTGGTCGTACCGATAATAAAACAAATCAAAAGTGGGGTGTCCAAAATTCAGAATTCTCTGGTTCATCTCCGAAGGATTCCCCAAGAATTGTTACTGTATCCCCTTCAACATAAGCAAAATCGTAAAGAATAAAATCTCCATCAAAAACAGAATCGCTGGGATCTGTTTCTCCATCAAATATACCATTTTCATTAACATCAATCCAGGCTTCAATATCAATAAATCCCATCAGTGTATCATCAGTTTGAACAGATATTTGGGTGTTTGAGGATACGGAATCGGGTAACGAGATTGATAATTCAATAGATTGAGGCTCTGGAAGTGTTTCTTCATATGGATAATAATAGGATTCATTACTATTTAGAGTAATATGGATTGTTTTAGATCCAAGTTCTGCAGTACCAAGGAATGAGTCCAATGTTTCATCCGGAAAATTCGTAAGCAATAACGTTAGATAACCTGGGAGTTCTTCTTGGGGTTCATAAGGATAGGTGGGATTCTCCATTTCCTCATAACAAGGAGGCAGCTCGTAGTTATCCTCAAATTGATTGCTTAACTTCCATTGTAGTGTAGTCTTATCCCAATAATGATCGGTGACAATATAACTAACTGAACCGGAGCAATCGGGTTTATACAGCGTATGACTTACTTGTGTACTTTTATAAGTTGTTAAATCTGGTTCAGGCGGTTGTGTACCCCCTGCCCCCGCTGCATTATATTCTAATCCAATTTCATAAGCCCAAAAGTAATTATGTGGTTCTGCTATAGGGGCACAATACCGGATGACAGATTTATAATCTTCCTCGATATATCCCGCGTTCACGCCACTATAATAGTAGGAAATAGAATAATTGATATCATCATAGATAGGGGAGAAAAAACCAGAATCAAGAATTTCATCCGCATGAGCTGTATCCGTTTCTGAATGCAAAAAATCGTATCCCTTTAGTGTTAGTTTGGTGGAATCCTTATCCCATCGTAAATTTACCTGATCTTTGTATTTCCATAACAATTCATCTTCCTCGTATGTCTCTCTAGCTGTGGAAATTCCGCCGGTACCCCAAAATGTTCCATCTAAATAAAAAACTCCATTCCCACTCATTTCTTCCCGGGTTACTTCAACCCAATTAGGCGCATTTACCCAATCATTCAATGCTTCTTCCGATCCTTCCAGAAATTCTAAATCCTTAGCTATCATAGCTTTAGAAGTATACGTTGATTCAAAAAAATGGCTATAGACCCAGGTCATATCAGTAATATCAATTATCGTTTTTGCTTTGAATGTTATGGTGAGTTCTTCGGGTAGGTCAGTAAGTGAATAAATAAACTCAATACGGGATTCATCCAACGTATGCACTTTCACTGAAACCGGATACCCCATGTACCACCCATAATCAACATAGACTTCTCCATCCTTTAGGACCTGCCCCGTATCATTCTTTTCCAACCCACTAAATAAAGGCAGAAAACTAGTTCCCATTATGATGCCCATCATCGGGGTTTCATACGAAACCATAGCTGGATCCGTAGTTGATAATTGAAAACCACACGCTGGATTTCCCGCACTCCCAGATTCATAGGGATATCGATTTTTAAAAGCTCGTGCAACACGATAGGTCACATCCGTTTTCTTCCCTGTGGAACTAATAAGTCCAGAAGAATCATCCATTACCGCAGTACATGTAGGAATAAAACAGGAAAAACAGAGTATAAAAATAAGCAATAGTGATATGTTTCGATAATTCATAATACACCTCTATAGCAGTGAATGGTGTTTCGGTGAACGCGTAGGAATAGAGGGATGATCCATACGATATAAAATTCCCTACATATCCCAACATAATAGTTTAATACCATCTTTGCCAATTCGCATAAAGAATCTTGCTTTTAGGATTAAGAATCTTGTTTTCTTCCGATTTTCAGCTCCTATATTCGGAAGGGGAGATTCCTAATACTTTCTGAAAAGCATTGTATAATGTAATGTGAGTGTTAAATCCAACACGCAAGGCAATTTCTGTAACCGGTAAACTAGTCTGGATTAATAAATGTTTTGCCTCTTCAACCCGTGTGGCAATTAGATAATTATAAGGTGACATATGCGTTTGTTCTTTAAACACCCGGGCAAAATGAAATTTACTCATATTACATAATTGTGCCAAGATATCCAAGGAAATGTCCTGATGATAATTATCTGCTATATAGGCTTTAGCCAGATTAATCCGATCATACAACTCTTGTTGAATACCTTTGCTTTGTTTCTCCGAAGATTGATTGGGCTCAAATTTTGCCAGAAAATCGTTTCGGATGATAGAAAGCAGAGCGTCATGGAACAGAGCGTCCTGGAGTAATTTCCCTGTAGGCTCCTCACTTGTTTGTGCAATATAGTACAGTTTTTTTATGAGTTCCACACTTTCCCATTTTTTAATTAACATCCTCGAATGAATGCTTAACTGGATGCGGCTCTCTGATGAATTATAGGGATTATCCAACAAAGCTTTATGCGAGGAACTCAGGGTTCTGATAAATTCATTAATATAAGAGGGGGAATAAATAAGAGTGTTCAGCTTATTTGGTGCAGAAAGCTGAATTTGATGCTTTTCCTCTGGTTGGGTGATAATAATGTCATCGGGTTTAATTACTAATTTTTCAGTATTTGTGATATATTCTGCAGATCCTTCCTGAAGCAAATTGACAATAAGGTATTCTTCTGGTTCATAATCCGCTACCTGAGCTCGCTTTTGGGATAAACGGATAAGATCATGGAAAGAACCTAATCGGGCATTGTTTTCCTGTTCTTCCAGATTATAATTTTTCATACCTACTCCAGGTTAATACCTATTTAGCAAGCAAAATCACTCAGGATGCTCCTATCATTATACCCAATTTCTCCTTTTTGGGATGCTACATCGGACCCAATTTACAAATCATCTGTTTGGGAGTATATACCTTGCGATATTAAGGTAAATATACTCAAAAGTATTTGATTTGACATACGCATTGATAACACTCCGCACCTCCGTAAGATAACAAAATCCAATCGATTCAACCAGAAAACTTACAGTCCCTGGATGAATCTCAAACTGATGAAAAATACAATCATCCTAATTGGTTTAACCTAGTAATTAAAGGGGTGTCGTGCGGCTTCGACGTACAACCCAAAAAAATCCACTCATTTGGAGTACAGGCACTTACATCACTTTGAGATACATCCACAGTCCCTTATACCACGTCCCATTTAACCTTGATTTTGATTATAATTGGGTGATAGATGCTGAAATAAATTCAGCATCATTTAGCAATATTATTGTTTGTTGCTGATTCGCGTACCCAATTTGATTATAAGTGTGGAATACAGCTATTTGCCTGATGATCAATCCGTTCCCCAAACAAGATAATAAGACATAATCCGATCCGTTATGCACTAAACAAAGTGGCATAACCCAAAAAGCCGTTAATCCCATTCGTATGCACCAATCGAGTAGAAAACCGTACGAGAAGCCAGATCCCGATCTAATATAACCGATCCACATGAGGCAGTTCCTCCAGCACAACTAGCTAGATGCGCTGCTACGCCCCCTTGGGTAATGCTTACCGGAGTAGATGAAGTTAAATGATAATCATTGGAACCCATAAAAAACACATCCCCCAGATTGGCTACTGTAAGATTACCCGAAACGGTTCCAGCAATTTGGTTGGTTGTGGTATGGGAATTCACTTCCGCTATCAACGTCCGATCCCCACCTCCATTGTCCCAATATAACCCGGTAACACAGTTAAAAAGCAGGTTACTTTCAAACGAAGCGGGATTGTCTCCGCCACTCGCTTCGCTAAAACACCAGGTATCGGTGGTGTCATCGGTAAAAAGTATGTTGTTTGCTACAACAGGTGTTCCTGTTCTCAGATGAATCCCTATAGAATATATATCTGCCACACCCGAACGAATCGTATTATTTGTTACAATAGGATTCCCTTCACCATCCAAATCAACACCATAACAATAATCGCCAATACCGCACTCAATCACATTATTTTTTAGTATAGGTGAACCACCAAACACTTCCACACCCATGGTATCACGATCCCCGGATCCCGTTCCATCGAGAATATCCTTTGCTCGTATGGTATTAGAAACAATTTGTGCATCTGCGTCAACCATATAGATCCCCTCACTCCATACATCCATGATACCAGACCCTTGAGAAAGGGATGAGTTTTCAATGGTATTATCTAAAACGAGGGTCGTCGCATCGGTATCTTGGATTTTCAATCCCACATTTACGATGGTCGCATCGGCATCGGTGATGGAGATTGGCAAAGCCGTAATGCTATTTCCTTGGATGGTATGTCCGTTTCCCTCTACATGCATACCATACCCTCGTCCGGTGGAAGTACTACCTGTAGGTATAGAGATTGAACCATTTACTATGGTGTTATTTTCAACCGTATGATTCGTTCCCTCCAGATTGATACCGATAGAATATACATGAATAGCGCCGGTTCCTGCCGTTACTGGACAGGATTGGATGGTATTACCTTGAATCAAACCACTATCGGAATCCGACACGACAGATATTCCAAACCCCTGGAAATTTTCCGTTCCCCCACCCAAAGTTGCTGCCTGTGCCAGGATAGTATTTCCATCCCGAATTTCAAAATCATCACATCGCATCTGAATACCTGTTACCTGGGTATATCCAGCGGGTGCGGTAAATGGTACGAGAGCGGTGGTTAGTGTATTCTCGGTAATAATCGCCCCATCTACCTTAATATCTAATCCATTGACATCTAAACTTTTCGTTCCATCATGTTGTGCTTCCGATTGACTTAATGTATTCTGATGAATGATAAGGCTTCCTGTATACATCGCATAAATCCCTTCGTAAAACATACTATCGTTTGAGGAATAAACATGAATGGAGCCTTGATTCAGTGTATTCCCTTCAATACGAAAATCCCCTTCTTGAATCTCAATGTTAATGACTTCATTGGAGCACCATTTATCAGTGCTGGAATTTTCAACGGTTCCTGTTTTGATGGTATTATTAAGAATATTAAAAGCGTTCCGTTCTCCGGAAAAATATAACCCAATGCTCCAGCACGAATCGTACGCTGCACTAGAATCCCCACTTCGTATGATATTATCCTGGATAATTCCACTACTATTGTGAATATACATCCCATAAGACGACGCTGGACCAGCGTTCCATCCTCCACTCGTCTGGATGGTATCCCCTGCCTCGATTATATTATTCCGTATCCGAGGACCATTGGATGGAAGATCACCAGAGTTTGTAAGTGCAATCCCATGACTCCGAATAGTACTATTCCCCCCAACAATATGACAGTGTTGAATAGTTAAATGCTGGTCAGCATTCGCTATGTTTAACCCGAAGCTAATCGGACCATCTGCTGCCTGAATAAAAAATCCTTCAATTAATGTATCACTAATAATATTGGACAATACCATTGCTGAATTATCGTAATTTGTAATACGGGTTGGATGTGTGGTCATGTCTCGATGAGCATCGGTAAAATCTGAAGTATATCCACCCAGTAATGAGATTCCTGATGGAAGTGAAATGGAATCGAGATAATCTGTATTATTCCCCCGTGCAGCTACTTTAATCGTAGAATATTCCAATACCTGAGCCTCGCTAATTGCACGAGAAATACTTTGAAACGGTTTACTGCGATTCCCCACTCGTCCAGAATCGGAACAGGTTGCTTCGGTATCTGGACAGTATACATAAATCGTTTCATCCATGACATCAAACGCGAGGGTGGTATACATACCTGGAGTCGTTTGATCCGAACGAATGCGCACCCAGTAAGAAAATGGTTCCAAATCATCCAGTACCAGGTATGTCTCATCTGAAGAACGTACGAAAGGACTTCCGTCAATGGGTTGTGTGAAATCCTGATTAGTACTAATTTCTAATGTATATGTCTGGGTGAGTGCTATGGGATTTCATTCTAGTTGAACCGTTTGCCCTAGGATTCGAGCACCATCCTGGATACCGATAAATGCCGGTGCTGACTCGTCTCGGGTTCCATATCCTATAAAGGATTGTTGATTGTGTAATGGATCAATCAAGTTGTGATACCTATCGGTAAGATGACGAACAGTTAAGATATAAGCTTGCTGGGGGATTTGCGTTACCGTGTTTAGTCGTATTAACTGATGTTGTTCATTCACTGTTTCAATATTAAGGATTGCCAACTCGGGTTCAATACTATAGTTATCTAATTTGATTAATGTCTGAAGCAAAATCGGTTCATCAAAAGATAACAAGAGTGACTCGGGATCTTCTGAAACTACTGAAATGAGTTGGGGTGGTATTGCATCAAGAAAACCTCCGTCTAGTACCCATTCAACCTTATCCGATTGACAAGCCATAAACAATGTGCTGAAGAGTAAGACCAAACAACGAAAATTGCATTGAACCATAGTAGTGATCTCCTTTATGATAAATTTCTGGATATAGGTTCTTACTATCCGTTATAATAGCACAACAGAGCTATTAGAAAAAAGGGGGTCTTTTCTATCACTGAAATATATATAATTCTTTTAGCAGCGTCACCACCTGTATGCGATTTTTATTTTTGGCATTTTCCGTTGGTGATACCACCACATACCCCCACCCAAACACGCTACTCACGCAGGTATAAATGCCAGCGCTCTGAAAAGGCAAAGCAAAAACAAATTTCGGATGATCTGGGGATAAATCAACAGCAGCCAGATTCATCTGGCTTTGCTAATTCAGAGGAAAAGGCTTTAGCCTTCGCGTATCAACATCACTGTTTTTTCACAAAATGAAATACGCATACGATATACGATATACTCGAGTTGACTGCGGTATCGAATGACTATATTTTTAATAGGAACGTTGGGGTCTCAAATGATTCCTGCAATAGAATCCCCAATATAGCAGCCTTTCAGCGATTACTGGTGGTAAAATATTTCCGTGTGTATGAAGCACAATTCATACAGGTTGTGCAAGAAATTTGAAGCATGCGGAAGCAAAGAATACTTATTATTACAGGAGATGAGTTATGTATGCAAACAAACCAAAATCTACTTTTCTTTTAATAGGTCTGGGAATTCTTGGATTCATGTTCTTTTCCACGATGGGTTGTGATCAACTAAAACAGGCATTTAATAATGAGGATAGTTTTGAAAATGAGTTGCTAAAATGCAGTCTAAAAGCGGATGAACAAGGGATTACCCTAACCAACCCGAAGGCGATAAATTATACCTGGAAATGCGAAGCGAAAACCGAGACTCCCGTTGTCTTATCGAATATTCAAGCCGCCTATCTTGTTCAAGTACCAAAACCTGGCAATCGAGCAACGTATACGACAAAGGCAGTAGGAACGAATAATCCATTTGGAGATAAGAAAGTAAGCATAAGTAAAGACAAACCTTTCAATTATGAAGGAACTATCGAATCTGCGGAATTATTGCCCCGGTCAGCCACCAGGAAAAGCGTCCAGATTTCCGCTGTATTTAATGAAGATACCCCCGATGCATCCGATTCAATTGACCCCGCTGATTCCCAAGCGTTTTTTGACGCACTCAATTCAGAGTTTGAAGCAGAAATGGAAAGTCAAAAAACAAATAAACTGTTACTAATGAGCAGTTTTTAGATCGTTGTTCTAACCTGTTAGAATATAAGAAACCTCCTACAACATGACAACGAGGATAAATTTTTTATCAGTTAAATCGGCTTAAAATCTTGTTTCAAACCATACCTAGAAGATGCGACTAAGCGATCAGAAAACAAGCCACCATTTCCTTTGGAGTATTGTTTCGCGTAGGGTAATTCATGGGGTATGTTGAAATATGAGATTAGTCAGGGTATGTGCAAAACCTACCTTATTCCATGTTGTATTTATATTTGAATTAGATAATTTATTCTGAGTAGGGGTAATTCATGAATTACTCCTACATACCGTTTGATTTTAGGTCAAACTTGGTATTATACAAGAATTTATGTAGGAACAGGTTGTATAAGTATACGATGATTTATCCTGAATAGTCGACTAGAAATAGGGGCTTGTTTAGAAGTTGATTCTGTTATTGTATGTATTGTGTTTGGTTCCATCCATTCGAACTAAAACAAATATAAAATATACACTATGCCAATTTTGTTCCTCTATTACAGGGATCCTGCTAGTTATGTAAAAAAGACAAGTCCGATCTAAGGTGCTCTA
>CAYPZJ010000126.1:0-12222 GCA_964414635.1 uncultured Spirochaetia bacterium | reverse complement strand
CCACCACCGCCTCCTCCACCTCCGCCACCGCCTCCTCCACCACCTCCACCACCCAAAGTGGAGATTCCACAAGAGGTTTATCGCCCCATTACGATTGACCCGGATCACTATGAACGGTTTGTTAGCTACTATGATATGGATGAAGAAGTACGTCTTCAGGCTCGTAACAACATCCATGATTTTTTAAGCTATCCTGAAGAAGCGCGTCGTGCTGGTTTGGATGGGGAAGTTGTATTAAATCTTCGAATTGGAAAAGAAGGTACGGTTCAAGAAGCTAAATTGATTCGGGGTGTGGGACACGGAATGGATGAGGCTGCAATAAATGCAGTTTCTAAGCTTGAGTTTGAACCATATCGAATCGATGATGACCGGGTAGGAATAAATGATTATCCTTATAAGGTGATCTTTGAATTAGAAGAGTAAAACAATATGGATGAAAAACCGGTTTACATCGAAAGCGAAACAGGCTTACTTGAGGGAAGACTTATTGAACAACCTGTAGAAATAACCGAAGCATTTATCGTTTGCCATGCCCACCCTCTTCACGGAGGGAAGATGGACAACAAAGTCCCAACAGCACTCACGAGTATTTTAAGCAGTTTGGGGTATCATACACTTCGGTATAATATGCGTGGGGTGGGGAAAAGCAGTGGGGAATATGCGAATGATACAGGGGAATTACTCGACTTAACCAATGCGATGAAATTTCTAGCAGATACCTACCCAAACCTGGAAAAAATTCATCTTGCGGGCTATTCATACGGGGCATATTTGTGCTCCCATGTGGCATCGAAAGATAATCGTGTTGGTCATCTGGTTATGATTTCCCCCCCGTTATCAGTTTATACCTTCCTTCATGTGCGTGGGTTCAAAGGGAAGAAATATGTCATGTGTGGTGATAAAGATCAGTACACAAAAATCGAACAGCTCGAAGAAATGATGAATTATCTAAACGACGATGTAGAAGTAAAGGTAGTTGAAAACACGGATCATTACTATTTGGGAAAGGTGAAACGCATAAAAGATTGGCTCAAAGAGCATATTCCTATGATATTCGATCCAGCTTCCTACACTCCTGCACCCGAAGAACTTGCTGCAGCAGAGAAAAAGGAAGAAGTGGATCTTTCTATGGAAGCGGATGATACGAAGGTGGATGAGTTTTATGAAATCGATCAGCTAGCTGAAGCGGAAGAACTGAACGATGATGTACAGGATGAGAAAAAGGATTAACGAGAACTTTCTTTAAGAATCAGGGGAGGAATGATTAATCTCACGATGGATCATTTTTTGATATTCCACTAACGTTTGCGATTGGGTTTCTATACCCAATACCGGGTTTAGGATATTTGCTCGGTAGATATTACGAAGACCAGCATTTATTCCAATCCATATAATAGCAGCCGTTGCTAAAATCGTTATTTCCAACGAATCTAGTGGATACAAACCAATTATTAAGAAAGGAAGTAGGATACACAAGCCCATGGTAATATATCCAAAGACTTCTAGAAATTTTGATAATTTGACTAGATACCGTTGGGAAATCATATTTTGATAATAATTCTCCAAATCGGTGTTACAATGAGGACAATAACGGGTATTTTCTTGGAGCCGTTTTCCACAAATATAGCAGTACATAAACACCTCACAAACAGCTGCTTCAATCTTTATCGGCGTATTTGAAAATGGATTAACTAGAAGGATTATTTTTCACCCTTCGTGGTATATTTTGAAATATCGAACCGAGCCTGCTATTTTAGGAACGAATATAATGAACCAAACGATTTCAGAAAATCATGCAAGGTCATGATGATGGGGGAAAAATAATGCCTCCAAAACTGATAGAAGGATGTTTTCTTTCCCAAAGCGTATGGGATGATACCATGGCATACACCAGTGTCGAATATATGAATAGCTATTCTGAAGCCGTACTCGTAATAATTGCTGGAGATTTCCATGTTGCATACAACGGTGGGCTTCCCGATCGTTTAGAAAAGCGTGGGATAACTAAACTTATCACGATCTCCCAAGTGAATTTTTATAATCTCAAGCGATCCGAACGAAAAGCACTTATTCAACCCCATGCTGACTGGGGAATCCGTGCGGATTATATTTGGATTAGTAACGAAAAGCAGGATAACCAATGAAAAAACCACCTTGGTATATGTTACTCGCTGTTATATCTATTGGAACTTTGATTATTTCTTTACAGATTGTTTTGATCCGTGTGTTTGCTATCTATCAATATCATTATTACGCATTTTTTGCGATTGTCATTGGATTATTAGGGATGGGGGTGAGTGGAACTTTCATTCATATATTTAAAATCCAGGTTATGCGTCATGCGTCAACGTATTTTGTGATAGCGTATTTGTTGTTTTATTTTTCCATTCTCTTTGCGTTCCTCGCTTATTCTCAAGTAGATATCCATCCTGAAGAGATTGGGGAGGGATTCTTCCAGTATGTTTATTTTCTATTAGGGATCCTGATTTTCTTTGTTCCTTTTCTATTCGGGGGATTAGCGGTTGGTATCTCCTTATACACTTACACTGCATCCTCCACCTATTCTGCGTTCTTATTAGGAAATGGATTAGGAGTACTCATCGTTTTAATTTTTCTTAATCTAATCCATCCTTTCTACTTAACCTTATCCCTGACATTGTTACTCATACCTGCACTAATTGTAGTCTTAATCTTCATTCTCAAAAAGCGAAGCCTCATCGCTATTCCACTAATCTTAATCTGGCCTATTTTTATCTACTTCATGATTCAGCTGTGGAATATCGATCGGATTAATCCACACAAAGAATTTGCCCAAGTATTATCGAAGGATAACTCCGAAATTGTCTACGAAGACTACAGTCCCTATGGATTGGTTCAGGTTGTCACGGCAGACCAATTTGATAAGTTGGAAGAATATAGTGATACCTATACTAAACCCATTCCTCAAAAATATGCTATGGTAGTGGACTCTGAGAAGTTGTATCCGATCTATCCAGTCCCCACCAATAATGAAAAGGCAGATCATTTCTTACGGTATAGTACCAAAGCGCTCGCTTACGAGCTGGTAGAACAATCATCCCGTAACGATTTACTTTTACTTGGTGTTGGGAATGGAAGTGGTGTCTTGCGTGGCTTGATATATGATTTCGACCATATTGATGGGGTGGAATTGAATCATGCGTTTATTCGTATTCTTCGAGAACAGATGGCAGAATATACCCGAGGTTATTTAAACTATCCCCAGGTTCAAATTGTATCCGCTGTATACCGGAATTATACACTCTCGACAGATAAGCGATATGATCTTATTGAACTTATGAATGTGGATGATTTTTCCAATCATACATGTGGGATCTACTCCCTACGAGAGAATTATACGTACACCGAAGAAGCCATCGTATCCTACATGCGTTTATTAAAACCCGATGGTTTTTTAACATTAACCCGATGGCTAGAAGATCCTCCCCGGGATGCGTTTAAACTATTTGCAACGGTACTGAATGCGTTAAAATATAAACCTATGGAGGTATACAGCGATGCGAAAAAACATATTGCACTGATTCGCAAAGAAAAGTCCATTACACTTATCATTCGACGTAGTTTTATTGATAAACCAACCATTGAGCGGATCAAATCATTTGCGAATTCCCGACAGTTTGATCTGGTTTATTATCCAGGTATAACCAAAGAACAAGTCAACCGCTATGCTCCCCTAGAAGAGCCTTATTACTATGAGGGAATTCAAAAGATGCTGAATAGCAAAGAGCGGGAGCATTTTGTCAAATATTTTCCATTTGATATCCGTCCAATTAATGATATCCGTCCCTATTACTTCAACTTCGTGCGCCAACCAACCATCGCTTTGCTCCAGGAAACTGGGACCAAATTGTTACCCTTTTCTGAATGGGGTTACTTTTCAATTTTAATGATGTTAATCCCTGTAAGCATTGTCGGCTTCGTACTTATGTTCTTACCTATCCTTGTTGGAAAGCGCCGTGTTGGAGTTGCCAAAAAAACATTCAGTAATATGGCATATTTCTTTTTGATATCCTTAGGTATCTTCTTTCTACAATTTATTTTAGTTCAGCGTTTCATGTTATTTCTTGGGCATCCTATATATTCGTTTACCTTGATTTTAGGAACGCTATTTATTTCAGCGGCGGTGGGAGCCAAAAACTCCGTACGATTTCGTAATTACGGAAGAGATCTACTTGTTGGAGCACAGCGGTATGGGAAAGTCTATTCCATTCACATTACTAAAATTACACCGTTTTATTGGTCCCTCTTCATTTTAGTTGCAATCGGAACCCTGTATATGTTTCTACTTGGACCCATTTTCTACGCGTTCGGAGGCGTTCCTTTTCTTGCCAAAGGGGTGGTGGCAGTACTAATCTTAATCCCTTTGGGGTTCTTCATGGGCATGCCCTTTACCCTTGGGATTTCCTCCGTTGCAGAAGATGATCGCCAAAGTATTCCCTGGGCTTGGTCTGTTTTTGGCATTGGTTCCGTATTGAGTGTCTTCCTTGCACAATGGCTAAGTATTCTCAATGGATATCAGGTTCTTAATGTTATCGCATTTGTAATGTTAATCGGTGCATTTATTGCGGACGTTGCCGGTAATCAACGCTGGCGTTAGAAAGCGGGGTAATTGGGAAATCTGTTATTTTATATCTGAACCGTGGTTATTATGATTCTTTCTTAGTCTAATAAAAACCTGGATAATCGATTCATTCATCGGAACGGTTTCACCCTACGTTTACATTCATACACCTAATTCCTTTTCAATAGACTTTTTCCAACTACTTGAAATATCTGATGCAACGTGGTACTATAGTGGGGAGATTTAGTTAATTGAATGGTGGGCTTCTTAACGGAAACCGGTTGCTTGGCATTCTCGTCGGTAAGTCGGTCGGAGTGTTGCTTTGGATCCATCATATGCGAATATCTACCTTTTTAAATGGTAATGAATCACCCGTTGAATGATTTGGCTTTGTCACGTGCTGGATCTGAATGGGAGCGTGTACGTGTTTAATAGGAGCACCACTATCTAAAAATTGATCCTTCAATAAGGGGAGAATCGTAGCACGCTGTGGGGACGATCGGATCAAGGGATCTTCTATTAGATATATCAAATGGATGGTAGTCTGGCAATCTACAAGGATTTGATATCCTTCATACAGAGGATAAAACGGTGTTAAACTAAAACCATGGGGGGATAGAAATAAAAGAAACCAATTGTACTCCCGATCTCCATTGAGCATAGGGATCGTAAGTTTGATGGATGAAACCTGTTTGAATACCTGGCGTTCCGTATTCTTTTCCCAAATCCCCGCTATCTGCTCTAATTCAGAGGTTGTCAAAAACCGATCGAACGAAACTAGCGTTTCCCATTTGGAAGGCAACGCAGGAACCATTGTTCTCTGGGAACTCGGTTGTAGAAAGGGCTGAATCCCCCGAAAACTACAGTGAAGGTCTATTAATTGCTGGAATGCTTCCAGATTAGATTGTTTCTGATGATCCCATACCCAATTCGGAACATCCGTTGAGCTACTATTATTTAATTGATAGGTTAAATCATACAACCGATCTAAATATTGTAAAAAGAGATGATCAAACACGACCCGCACGGAAACGGGCAATGCATACGATTGCAAGTACATCTGAATAAGAATAGGATTCTCATGGAACTGCGTTGGTAGTGTACGGCAACATGCTTCCATGAGAGCAGGATCTGCAGGAATATCCATGTGAGTTATCTGGGAAATGATTTGCTTTAATACAGTGTTATTATAACGTTTTAGCTCGGGGTTCGCATCGATAAACGACTCCCATGTTGCAAGGGAAATTTCATGATAGAGGGGTTTCAAATAGATTGCATCGGAGATTTCCACCACTTCAAATCGTCCAGCAACTCGAATGGGATAGGCTGAGAACGTGCGTACCTTCTGTCCATAAAAATCCAACAGATAATAACCATCTCCCAAATCCCGAACCAGTTTCCCTTCCAACTCTGCACCCACTTCAAACAATCCAGGTTTCCCTTTCTGTAGACGAATTACTACACTTGGATTGGTATTGCTCATAAGCTTTCCCGAATACTATCCACACCATTAAAAAAAATATTAACCACTCTATACGGAGATGCTCCGCATACTCCTCCGATCGTACGAATCCTAATACAATTGAGAGTACTACGTTGTCCCCTTTGGTTTTAACAATTTTAGTTCCAATAAAATTGGTTGAATGAAATAAATGACTAACCCAACAATAATTGCGAATTTAAAAAGAAATAAAACAGCAAGAATTAGAATTCCATTGCCCAGATTCCATTTTAAGGATACCGAGCGTCCAAACCGAAAAAAACCACCTGCTTTCGTATATACAAAGGGACTAATCATGAGTAAAATGATTCCTACATAAAAGAAAAGTAAGCTCCACCAAGGGAATCGAAACAGATTAACGACATCGGGAAGTATTTGATCCACCCAGCAAAAAAAGAGTGTAAACGGTAGCATAGGAGTTAGTGCTAGAACAAAAAAGAAGGCAGTTGCTACGGGAGCAGGTAGTCCCAGGAAAACTTTGGATTGATCCGTTGCATGAAAACGTGCCAGACGGTACGCGCTTCCAATTAGAAAACAAGATGCAAGTAATACACCTAAAGGATATACGATTTCTGTACTTGAAAGATGGATTGGAAATATATGGAGTATGGTGTCTGGTTCTATCGAAGCATATTTACCAAAAAGTAGTTGATAAAACAAAAAACCAGGAGTAGCCCCAAAACTGATTAAGTCCGCCAAGTTATCAAACGCTTTTCCAATGGGATGGGGTTTTTCTAATTTTCGAGCAACACGTCCATCAAACAGGTCAAAGAGTGTCGCGGTTAAAATAAAATACGCTGCAAATGCGAATTCACCCTGACTCAGGAGAACTATCGCTGCAAACCCTGCAATCATATTGAATGCTGTAAGAGTATTGGCTAGTAGTTGCATGGAAATCCTGTAATGTGTTTCTCTATTAAGAATTAGCGAGGTGAAGGGTGAGCCATACTCACCCTTCTTATATTAATCCTCAACACGTATTCAATCAAGCGATCATGCTTTATTTCAAATTATAAAACACGTTTTTTCCGCGAAACAACGCATTGTCTCCAAGCTCTGCTTCAATGCGAAGTAATCGATTATATTTAGCGGTTCGATCGGAACGACATAGACTTCCCGTTTTTATCTGTCCACAGTTAAATGCTACAGCGATATCGGCGATGGTGCTATCTTCGGTTTCACCGGAACGGTGGGAAATCACACAGGTGTACCCCGCACGTTTTGCCATATCAATCGCTTGAATGGTTTCGGTCAACGTACCAATCTGATTTACCTTGATTAAGATGGAATTCGTAACACCCCTTTCAATCCCCTGGCTTAATCGCTCTGTATTGGTTACAAACAAATCATCCCCAACCAATTGGATTTTGTTACCCAAGCGATCGGTCATGGTCTTCCATCCATCCCAATCGTTTTCCGCCATACCATCTTCAATAGAAATAATAGGGTATTTATCACATAATCCAGCATAGAATTCAACCATTTCTGTACTGCTCATTCGGCGTCCATCACCTTTTTTAAATACATATTGTTTTGAACTTTCATCAAAGAACTCAGTGGATGCTGGATCCAATGCGAAAAAGATTTGTTCACCAGGTTTATACCCCGCTTTTTCAACTGCTTGGACTAAAAGATCCAATGCCTCTTCATTGGAACCCAAATTAGGTGCAAATCCACCCTCATCGCCGACATTGGTAGCCAATTTTCGATCTTTTAGAATGCTTTTTAAATTATGAAACGTTTCTACAATCCAACGCAATCCTTCCCGAAAATTAGGTGCTCCACAAGGCATAATCATAAATTCCTGGAGATCCACGTTGTTATCCGCATGGGCTCCTCCATTTAAAACATTCGCCATAGGTAGCGGGATTTCCAACGCATAGGATCCTCCCAAATAGCGGTATAAGGGTACGCACATACTGTGAGCGCTTGCTTTTGCATTCGCTAACGATACACCCAATATGGCATTAGCCCCCAATTTCCCTTTATTTTTATCGCCATCCAACTCAATCAACTTTTGATCGATGGTCATTTGATCGTAGGGATCAAACCCAATTAGTTCTTTCGCGATCTTTGTGTTAATATTTTCAACCGCCTTCAGAACACCTTTTCCTAAAAATCGGTTCTTATCCTGATCCCGTAATTCTACAGCTTCGTATTGCCCCGTAGAAGCACCAGATGGTACTGCAGCAATCCCAACTGAGCCATCATCTAATACTACCGTGGCTTCAACAGTGGGATTCCCGCGGGAATCAAGTATTTCATGTGCCCAGATTGTTGTTATTTTTGGCATGAATGCCCTCCTATTCGTTCATTCCTCTATTTGCGAGTAAGCAGGTTCGCTATACGCACCTATGGGGATAATAATAAAATATCAGATTTTGACGAGTGGAAGGTACATGGAATGGAATTTTAAAAATGCTTTTTGACTGAATACGGTAAGCAATAAGATTACTAAATATTGAAATCGTGTCCAACGGTTTGGCTTGCTTTGTAAAATGTTTTGTGTTATTGTTTGACCTGAATGATCCTCCTTATTTTTTACGTTGTACTCTTAAAAATAAGGATCACTCTATCAAGTAGCCTAAAAACACCACACTAACTTCGGTTAGGTTTACAAAATATACATCAACTGATGATTCTTTTATCAACGCATCCATGCAAACTAATGCGATTTTTATTCATGGGGGATCAATGGTTCGTATCAACATGGTAATCATCATTTTTGGAAGTACCTGGATCATGCTGGGTCTTCATTGTTTTCAGGGTCAGTATTTTGATTCAGTAGACTCATTTACAAATCCAGGCATAACAGACCATATCACACCTTCTACATTAAATCCGACAACCGGCTCATCTGACACCATCCCTTCTTTTTTAACACAAATATCTTTTACTGCTATCCCACAGGATAATAGCGTATTACTGCATTGGCATCTCCCCACTAAATCCCTTATTACGGGCACTATCATATGTCGTAGTAGCACTTCCTATCCAATGGATCCAACAACTTGTAACGAAGAAATTTATCGTGGAACAGACACACAGTTCCAGGATACTGGTTTAATAGACAATCAAACCTATTATTATACACTATTTCCCTATTCTATCGATGGCATATATGGCATTGGGATCCACACGGATGGCACACCCACTGATTTATTTCCACCAAATCCTGTAATCATAACATCCACAAACGAATCCAACGAAGAAATCTCAATCACGTGGGAATACCCATCCGATCCAGATATTGTACGTATTGTCATTCAACGACAACAAATGCGATTCGCCAATTCCCTTTCTGAAGGCATGCGGGTATTAGATGAGAAAACAACGAGCTTTACTGATTATGGTTTATCGAATAATACACCATATTATTATAGTGTGGTAGCCATTGATGATGCGGGTAACGAATCTGAATTGGTGAAGGTGGTTGTCACCCCCCGTGTAAATACAAATACTGAATGGCCAAACATAGATAGCAGAGCCAATTCGGATTCCTGGTTGGTCACACATCATGAGGATATCCAACTTATGCGTCCCCGGATTTTGGCACTTAATTTCTATAATCAAAAAAGTATGGGTGAAATGGAAACCCAGCTATTATCAATGGGTGAAGCGATTCGTGATTCCACTCGGTATCATGGGTATGATAATCCTACAGCCCCACCTTTTATTTATCCTGATTTGGCGTATCAAATTGATCTACGCGATTCTCCAACAAGTCCTGAATGGTCTACTTATGAAAATCTAAACAGTTCTACATTTCCTAGAGAAATCCCCAAAGAAGACTATTGGGGATGCGACTACGAGCAGTTTTTCACCCCTGCATTTGCTACTTATTATGGAATAGAACATCCAGACGAACCCGGCAGATTCCTAACCCTATGCGAACTGATTGATTTGGGATTTGTGCATGAAGTTTGGATATATGCGTATGGTGGTGTCGATCAAATATGCAACGATGCAGGTGTAACGTGTAATGCGGCAGAAATTTTAGAGTTAAAACCAAATTACGATGCTTCCTTCCAAAAAACGGGGACCATGAATACGAGCGCAGGAAACGGTGGATTCGATATAGAAGATATGACATACATCAATACTTTGAATTGTAATCGAACAGTACGCATCGGGTTTTTTAACGAAGGAAGGGGTCCTGGATGCTTTTTGGAAAGTATTAGTCATGGTTTGGAGAGTATGGCACAAGGTGGTAGCATTCCTTATTTAGTATCTTATTTCAAAGATTTTGGGAATTTTGAGCTGGATAGCGATTATGGACTGCCTATCAATTCCTGGTATGCCTGTATCAATGCATCCAATTTGCTTGATTACCCAACTACCACACAGGTAGACTATATATCAAATTGTGGTGGATCAAGTGGCTCCATATCCAATTATGATCCGGTATGCGGGAATGTTCATTTTGCTCCAAATGGTCGAGAGGACTATGATCAGTCGAACACCCAACCGGTGCTAACGAGCTGTAAATTTTTTCGGGATGATTCAAGCCAACAAGAAGAATTTAATACAGATGCTTATCGTCCTGTTTACGATTATGTGAATGATTGCATGGGTCCCTGGTTGATGTGGTGGCGACAAAGCATACCTGGACTTAATAATACCGCGCTGGATGGTGGGGGAAATCCCATGCTTAACTGGTGGGTATTCATTTACTATTAATACGTGTTCCTGCGTATGATATGCTTTTGATGCTTTCTTCAATTATACATCATGCTTATCCCAATGATATCGGTTGGGATATATGAAGCATATTTATATGTGCAAACCCATTCTTATCCATCTATAGCTCTTGACCCTTTCTCGATTTTTCTGTAGCTTATATGGTGTATGCAAGCGATTGGTCAATACCATCGGTATGTATACACAAAACATAAGGATTACCCTTAGGATTGACCTAAGTGAAAATACATGTGGAAACCGAATCCTACCTTTGAAAAAGACGTATACGTGATCTCTTCCGATCCAGAAGTGCTAATACAAGCAGTCAAAGATGGTTCCAGGATTATCCAGCTTCGTAATAAAACAGCTTCCGCTTCTGAAATACGTGAAGCTGCCCACCGGATCCTCATGTTCCGAAAGGAAACCAGGGAATTATATCCATTCCAATTTATTCTGAATGATGATCCCCAATTGGCGGTAGAAATCCAAGCAGACGGTGTTCATATAGGACAGACGGATCTACCGGTGGTAACAGTGCGTAAAATAATTGGTCCAACACGGATTCTTGGGAAAACAACTCATAATCTTGAACAGGGTCTGGAAGCGCATCGGGAAGCAGTCGATTATATTTCAGTGGGGCCGGTATTCCAAACCCCAACGAAGCCAGGTAGAAAACCGGTAGGGTTGGACTATGTAAAACAGGCAGCAGCACGATATTCTTTACCTTTTGTCTCGATTGGAGGGATCAACCTGGCAAACCTATCCACATTGTTAGAAGCAGGCGCACAAACCATAGGTATTGTACGAGCTGCATCAGATGTACCGGCTATGCTCAAACTAATCAAAGGGAACTAGATGACGATTATAGTGAATGGAAAGCCCATTACAATCGATTCCAGAAGCAATTGTCAGGATTTGATTATGAAGTATAACCTCCAACCAGATCAGCTGGTAGTTGAAATTAATGAGAAGGTGATCCCTAAAGAAAAATGGAAGGACCATCAATTATTTGAAAACGATCAGGTTGAGCTGATACAGTTTGTGGGAGGTGGGTAATGACGGATTGTCTTGAATTGGGTGACCATAAATTGGAGAGCCGCTTCTTATTGGGAACGGGAAAATTCCGAAAGAAATCGGAACTAACCGAGGCGATCATCCAGTCTGGAACACAAATTGTAACCGTTGCTTTGCGGCGAATTGATTTGGAACAGCACGAAGAGAATATTCTAACCCATATTCCTGATAATATTATTATACTAACCAACACTTCAGGTGCTCGTACTGCCAAGGAAGCAATCCGGATTGCACGAATTGCTCGGGAAGCAGGACATGGGAATTGGGTAAAAATAGAAGTGATTAATGATTCTAAATATTTGCTACCCGATAATCATGAGACTGTGAAAGCCACAGAGCAACTTGCAGCAGAAGGATTTATTGTTCT
>CAYPZJ010000125.1:0-12334 GCA_964414635.1 uncultured Spirochaetia bacterium | reverse complement strand
GGATTATCAATATTGTGTTGATTCCATTGGGTGTATTTTATTTCTTGAACGACAAGGATCGCTTATTTGAATTATTCAAGAAGTATACAGAGGATCGAAAGGAGCGAAAAGTAAAGGAAATCTATACCCAAATCCACATTAAACTGGGAGGGTATATCAAAGCCATGTTGCTTTCATCAATAACAGTGATGGTTTTGGTTACCGCTGGATTCTGGATTTGGGGTATTGATTATGCTTTTGGAGTTGGGATCATTTGTGGTATTACCATTCTTATTCCATACATTGGACCAATTATCGGGCTTTTAGTTGGGATTACAAGCACTATTGGGATTAGTCTAGGTACAGTGATATTCGTATCCATTTATATCGTTGTGGTGAATACGTTTGCTGGTTTTTTTATTCAGCCAAAGATCATCTCTACCACTGCACGAATTCACCCGTTGGTTGTGATAATTGTGGTATTATGTGGATATAGCCTGTT
The DNA here is from genome assembly GCA_964414635.1 of uncultured Spirochaetia bacterium. Taxonomy (GTDB): domain Bacteria; phylum Spirochaetota; class UBA6919; order CAYPZJ01; family CAYPZJ01; genus CAYPZJ01. Next base: position 11,853 of record CAYPZJ010000125.1, on the reverse strand, counting down.
TGGGCTTGTTGGTATGATCTTCGCCGTTCCAACCGCTTTGATTACTCAGGTTGTGCTAAAATGGATTTTTGATCGTTATATTAAAGAAATATAATCGTTGGAGACTCGGGTGAGGTGTCTTCTATTACTACAATTGGTCAATCTGGATTACCTTTTTGTAGTATATACTATACTTAATTGAAAGTGGTTTGACTTTTTTGGGGTGTCTGTGGCGCTTTGCGTTACAGACACCCATGTCAAACCTGAAATCTTCAAGTATAACTTAATTCAAGGAGTACAAAGTTATTATGCGGTACACCGTTCAAGAATTGGTCAAACAATCCCAGGAATTCACGGATCAACTACCTGATTTTGCTTCCCAACAAGACGAAGCATTAAACCCATTGGATGTTTCAACCTTGGCAAATTACTTTGATCATACTCTGTTGAAACCCACCATTAAAAGGAATGAAATAGAACAACTATGTACAGAAGCACAGGAATATGGTTTTGCAACGGTATGCGTACCACCAAGTTATATCCCGCTTTGTACTAATATTTTAAATGCCAGCTCCGTGCTACCGATTACTGTTGTAGGTTTTCCATTTGGATATGAAGCTACGGATACAAAAGTATTTGAAACGAAAACCTATATCCGCTATGGAGCAGAAGAAATTGATATGGTGATTAATTCATCTGCTTTCCAGTCGGAAGATTATCATATTGTCCAGGGAGATATTCGAAAGGTTGTCCAAGCTGCAAAAGATGTTCCCGTAAAAGTAATTGTAGAAACTGCGTATCTTAGTCTTTTTCAGAAAGTTTTGATTTATGGAATGATACGTAATGCGCAAGCTGCTTTTATTAAAACCTCTACTGGTTTTGCAGAAACGGGCGCGCAGTTGGAGGATATTCGTTTATTTCGACATCTGAATCAATCGCAGTGGTTAGCTGATCTGAATCCATTACATATTAAAGCATCGGGTGGAATTCGCACCAAAGTGGATGCCTTAGCCATGATTCAAGCGGGATCGGATCGAATTGGTGCTTCTGCGTCGGTTTCTATTATACGTAATAATTAAATAAGCCCAGTAACAAAACGAGGGACCAAAATAAAACAAATTGGTGAATACCTGTTTCAGAATGAATGCAGGTAAAAAATCAATGAAATGAGCATAGTATGGCACAAGATCAACCCAATCCCGAACATGAATTAAAGCAGCGATTAGCAGAAAATCTAAGTCGGATTAAACACAAAATCCTGGTTTTATCAGGTAAAGGTGGTGTCGGGAAAAGCACCATTGCTGCTCATCTTGCTGCTACGTTAGCATCCGACCAACAACGTGTAGGGATCTTGGATGTGGATATCCATGGACCGAGTATTCCCTCCATGTTTAACCTGGATGGAACAACCGTCCAATCGGATGGTACCTATCTACTGCCCGTTCCCATCAATCCACATCTTAAGGTTATGTCCATCGGTTTCTTTTTGGAAGAGCGGGATACGCCTGTTATTTGGCGAGGTCCGAAAAAATATTCTGTAATCCGTCAATTCCTGGCTGATGTGAAATGGGAAGAATTGGATTATTTAGTAGTCGATTCTCCTCCAGGAACAGGTGACGAACCACTTTCCATTGTCCAACTACTGGAAGAAGTAACAGGAGCGGTGATTGTAACGACACCTCAGCAGATCGCGCTTCAGGACGTTCAGAAAGGGATTCGGTTTTGCAAAGAACTTAAAGTTCCGGTTTTGGGGGTTGTTGAAAACATGAGCGGGTTCATGTGCCCGCATTGCAAAAAGGAAACGGCAATATTCCTTGCTGGAGGAGGGGAGACATTAGCAGCACAGCAACATGTCCCTTTTCTGGGGAAAATCCCTCTTAATCCTGCTCTGATGGAGGTGGCTGAAAAAGGGACGTTGCTCGAAGAGATTGAGAATAAATCGGAAATAGTGATACCCTTAATCGATCTGGTAGGTCAGGTTAAAAGCCAAATTCAAGCTCAAACGGAATAGGAAACGTATTTCTAATAGTTATCAATTCAAGCTATGGTTCTGAGGAGAATGATTTTTTTTAACCAAATTGATAAAAATATCAGTATTAGTTTTGGGGTCTGAGTCGATTTGAAACGTAGAATATTAATTTTAGCGGGATTAGCACTGGTTATGTTCCTATTTTTTTTGATTTCTTTCTGGAATCTATTCAATCTTTCACCGGAAGCCACCACACCCAGTAATACGAGTACAATTCCCGAGAACCAACATTCGAATATTTTTCCTCCACCGCTTTATGACGGGCAAATGGAGCATAATAAAATTCATACGGTGGATCATGCAGTGATTGAACGCTACCGCCATCGCGAATTTAACGCCATTCGTTCTTTTGCAGCTAGCCATACCATCCCTCCGGAGATTTTGTATAATGTAGCCTATGCTTATTTTGAGGACGGACAATATGATAACGCCCTTTCTTACTTTTTGCGACTTTATGATCATTCTTCCACCATTAAGGATCACTTATGTTATAAAATTGCTTTGTGTTACCGTGGGTTACGCAAGTGGCAGGATTCCATCCGATATTTGACTACCTTACGGGAGCAATATCCTGATTCTATTCTACTGGCGGACGCATTAGAAAAAGAAGCATATAGTCGTATTAATGTGGAAGACTTCACGACCTTAGCCCATACCTATGGAACCCTTCATGATTCCGAAACATTAGCCGATGGAGCTGCATCAATTCAGCAACGGTTGTTGTTTTTTTCTGGTTCAGGATATCAGCGTTTGGGACAAACCGAAAATGCATTGCTTCAATATTTTCGAATTTTGGAGTATCCTCATACTAACTACTCGGATGCAGCGGTCGAACGGATTGACTATCTTCTTTCCCAATCAGACTTTGAACCTAGCATTAAAAATCGTATTCATTTAGCAGGTGGGTATTACCAGCTGGAAGCCAATGAAAAAGCGGAAAAACTATTGCAGGAAATTGGAATTCAGATGATGGCAAATCTCATCGCCCGTCCTGCCCCTTCTGAATTACAGTATTGGTGGCATAAGTATTCTGGTTTAGTTGACCTGCGCTTGAATCATTATGAAGATGCGTTGTTTCACTTTCAAGCCGCATCAATCCTTCCTCATTTGGAACGACACTACAAAGACGAGATGCAGTTTTGGGTTGGAAAAACCCATCGGCTTTCGGGAAATGTGGCTGATGCCTTGCAACAGTTTGATCAAATTATGGAACAATCCACCCATACATTTAGAAAGGAAGCCACCCTCCAACTAGTTGAGATGACATTCCTTCAAGGTAAACATCAACAAGGTTACATGTATGCTCGGCAATTGGTAGCGCTAGGGTGGAACGATGATTTATGGGATTATTTTCAAACCTTGCGCAATAGACATGATGATATCATCCTCCTCCGCTATTATCCTGAGATAGCGAATAGTTGCTCGAGTGGTTATTCAAAGACACGGTTTAATTATTGGTTGGGTATGATCGCTTTGCGAAATCATCAAAACAGACGTGCTTTTGATTTTCTAGAGGAATCTGTTATCGCGTATCCATTTTATTATTACTCGGATAAAGCACTTGAAATTCTGAGATCTCATAACTCCAATCCTATCGTAGACTTGGAAGGAATCAAATCAAGACTGAATGACATGAACCAGTCGTTTTGCCGTAGTACAACCTATATGGAGGAACGAAAAAACCAGCTACATGGGATTGCATGGTATGATATTTCGGATCATCATTTGAAGAACGCCTTAGCATTCTTTGAGATCAATGAATTTTATTGGGCGGATAAAGAACTAACAACCTATTTGACATCATTAAAGGAAAACCGATCCCGGGTTTTGCTTGATTTATCTGATTTCCTCAAACGAAGTGAGTTTTATCAATATTCCATACGTTACGCCGAACAATGGCTTCGTCATATTAACAATGGATATGCAACTCACTTTATACCAAGGGAATTGGTTACGTATTTCTATCCAAAATATTATGAAGATTTAGTACAGAAAGCCGCAAAACGGTTTGATATGGATCCCCATTTAATTTTTTCCTTGATTCATCAGGAAAGTCGCTTTTATGGTCAAGCGCATTCCCATGCTGGTGCCATGGGGTTAATGCAGTTAATGCCTGCAACGGCACGAGATCTAGCTCGCCAAGAACGGTTGCAAAACTATTCCGAATTCGATCCCGAAACGAATATTTCCTTAGGAACCCGATTTTTCAGCCAACTGCTGCGGCAATACACACCCGATTTAGCATTAGCAGCATATAATGGAGGACCTGGTAGGATTAGTCGATGGGTACGACGTTTTCGAGAGCAATATCACTATATGAATGACGCACATTTTGTGGAACTTATTCCCATTGATGAAACGCGTAAATATGTAATAAAAGTTATGGGTGTATATGCAGGGTACAAATGGTTTTATGAATAAGTTAAAAACCCTTGTTTTAACCGGTGCGGGATACAGTGGTAAAAGCGAAATCCTACAGCATCTCCAACAAGATGATCCACAGAGGATTTTAGCCGTACCTGAAACCATTCAGTTGTTAAGTGAAAGCATTCTTCCTTTTCCATTGGAACCTGAGCGTAAGCAGACTCACCTAGAAGCGTATGTGGAAATGATAGTACAGATCCAGGATAGCCTGGAACGATTTATGATAAAATGTTATAGTGATACTGATAAATGGTTAGTATGCGACCGGGCGCTTTTGGATACGTTAGCCTATTTCCCCGATCCTGCACTTTGGGAGCAAAAAATGGGTATGAATTTGGAGCATACATTGAATCGGTACGATTTGATTATTCAATTGGAAATCCATACCGCATATAACCAGGATCCTACACATCATCGCCCGTATAGTTTGAAAGATGCTCGACAGCATGAACAAATTTTGTGTGATATCTACAAGAAACATCCACACTATCACTATATTTCAAGTACCTCCACTATCGAAGAGAAAGTCAAGCAGGTTCATGCATACATGAATCAATTTCAACATAAATAACGGCAAGAAGCTATGGAACGTAAATCGCTAACGGATTCAGAACAAAACCAATGGGAAGAATTCCTGTGGGTGCTTACAAAAAATTTGGATACGTGTCCTTGGTTAAAGATCCAAACATTGGAATCACTAAAACACGCACTTGAAAATGAAGGGATTGAAGTACGTGAAGCCATTGACGCGGATTCCAGGAAAGATATTGAAGAAGAACTGGGGGATGTCTTGTATGTTGTATTAACCCTCATACTTATCGCCCAACGGGATGGAATAACGACATTGGAACAAACGATGAATGGTGTTGTTAAAAAAATGATCCATCGGAAACCTTGGGTATTTGGAGATCTTCAAGTAGATACACCAGAAGAGGCAGCTCGCCTGTGGGCAGAACGCAAGCAAACCAATCAATCATTGTAGAGAAATCTTCCTTCTATCCTGTGAATTCCGCTACAAATATCACCAATTATCTTGAAATACACATCATAAAAAATGGTATTTGTTTATAAAAAAAAACCGAAGAATCGTATGTTATAGGGCTGTGGTGTTCAACTATCTAACCGGGGAAGTAGATTCGTTGACTGAACTTACTTCTTTCATTATGTTTGAAGATACCATGGAGTCGGAAAAGGAACCTATTCATGATTATGAAGCGTGTACTTTATTTTATACTGATTATACCACTTTTTGTATTACAGCTTAGTGTATTTGCCCAAGATGATGGGAGCGGGGATGACTGGGATGCGTGGGGGAGTGACTCTGATGATGATGCATGGGGTGATTTTGATGCATCCGGTTTAGATGGAGATTTAGGTGGAAACTCAGGTGGAGTAAATGTAGGGGGCGAACCTGATATGGATTTTTCCCCGGATGACTTAGATATGGATGTAAGTGGTGACGGCTGGGATGTTGGTAGTGATGGATGGGGAGATGGAAATAGCTGGGGTTCTTCTGGAGGAACTGGTCGGGATGCTAATTTTGGTGCTTTTTTAAATAGTATTTTGAAATCCCTTGGGTTTTATGGAAAATCTGGAGTATTTAAAACCATTACAGAAAATGAATCCGACGTGTATTTATATTTGAATTATGGAGATACCGACGAATATCGCAGTATCTATATTTATGAAGCAATGCCCGATGATATTCGCTTCTCTCATACTGCTTTACAACCCTATATTGACGGCGATGTTCCATCCGGGAGTGGGAATCAGGCGACAACCAGTTCATCCACGAGTGGGAACACCGGTTGGGGAGATGAATGGTCTGGGACTAGTTCGGGTGATGACGGATGGGGAAGTTCTGGTTCAGGAGATGATGGTTGGGGAAGTACAGATGCGGGAGGCGATGGCTGGGGAGATGATTTCGGAGCAGATTTAGATGCTAGTTTGGGTGGGGCTTCGGCTGGCACCTCTGCCGGAAGCGGTTCTGGGGATGATGATTTTTTGAAAACTTACGGGGTTGAAGATTTAAGCAGTTTCTTTGCCGGTTCGGATACCCTTTCGACGAATGTTACAACGGTGGACCAACAGGTTAATCTAACTAGTACCCAAGCCTTACTCCCAGGACAAGAAGAAGATCCAGTAGAAATAGATACACCAACGGAAGAAGAAATCGTCCAAATTATTGCAGAGACACCCATTAGTATGCGTGAATATACGATGGACGAACTTATTCGTTTGTTGCAGCGATCCAATAATAAAGTGAGTGCTTCCCAAGCTGATGTAGCCTTGGAAATCTCCAGGCGGTTCCAGCAAACCATTGATTTACGCCCCATTCCTGTATTGGTTGATTTGCTTAAACGCATTATTCGGGATCCCGAAGCCTATAATTTCAAACGGAATGCAGCCATTTGTTTGGGTCAGGTGGGCGCGTATAATCCCATTCAGATTGGTGAAAATGATCCCCAATGGATATCGGTAGCCCGCTTCTTGAAATGCTGAATAACATTGAAGAGGATCGCTATGTACGCCGAAATAGTGCCTGGGCGCTTGGTGAAATTGCCAATCCAGCTAATATTCCGGACTTGCTAAAAAATCTAACTACTCACAGTACTCCCGTCGTAGTACGTCGTGCCTGTGTCCGTGCCATTGGTAAAATGCAACCGGATATCTACGACTATGACCCTGTGGGGACAGGACGTTACCCAACTAACGCGTATAAAAAACTCGATGAAGCACGAGAATCACTACGCAATATTATGTTTAATCCCTATGAAGATCGAATTGTGCTCATAAATACGGCGTGGGCATTGGGAGAATTGGGGTGGCCCGGCAAAGCGAACACTGATAACACATTGGAAGCTCTTTCTGATGCTGCAAAACGAAAGCATGTTAAATATTTTGAGGATTTATTAGAAGCCGATCCCCAGCATCCCATTTTAATAGATGAAGCTGGAACACCTAAAACTCCTGAAGCCATTGCTCTTCAGTCTCTTACTAAAATACGAGAGCAACTTACAGTTCGGGAACATTTGATGGAAAGCCATGAAGATGAAGGAGTCAATCCAGCGGATGAACGCTCTATTGAATATCGAGCTCGAACCAATCCGTTTACCAATCAAGTGTATCGGATAAACGATGAGCATCGGGTACTTCTAGAGAATTTGCAAATCATAGGAGGAATGGCATCTAAACCTGTTCCTACAACATATTCTTCTAATACGATTTTATGCAAGGAAAACTATGAACACTGCGGGTCATTAGAACAATTACTGGATAGTTCGGTAGGTAGACGGTTTCTTAATGTTTTAGATCGTCCAGATGCCGAATACGCTTCAGCTACGCGAGAAAATGTCGCGTCACATATATTGGAATTGATTCGACGAATACGCAATCTTGCAATGGATTTAAAGCTGTTGGTTAATAGCTATGCGGAAATTGACCTGATGATTTCCCAACTCAATGATGCTAAATCTGGGAAAGAGCAGTTTGAATCTATGGATCCGGATAATCGAGATATGATCGATCGGGTTTTATATTCCCTGATTGAAGTTTCTTGGGATATCCGTTGGTTATATGAATACACCCAAGAAGCAAACTACGAAAAACTTTTAGAAATATTCGATCTAAGTTTGGCAGCTATGAATACCATTGTGGAGGATGCGGTGGATTCTCCCGAGACCAACATCCCCTATTTGCAGCGACAGATGAGAATCCTGGAGCATGGGAAAGAAAGCTTGCTGTGGTTGAGGGATGAAGCGAACCTATTGGAACGGGCAGAAGAAATGAAGGTAGCGATTGCTTCCCTGGAAAACTTAGATCACCAAGCGGTTCGAATTGGTGCGACGAATGCTATGGGGAAAATCTATCGTGCCATGTATGTAAACTTCAAACAACTTGTGGATAAATACATCGGCACATTCGCTTCTATAAACAAGATTGCACGTATTGAAAATAACATGAAGCATTTTGAAGCGTTGGAAGAACTACGTCAACCGCATCAAGAGCGATTAAAACAAGCAGAACGTGAAGCAGCAAAAATCGAACAGGAAGCAACTTTATACAGTACAAGTCTAGAAGATCAAGTCGATCAATTGGTGGATCGTACACTGCAAAGTTTTCTTGATATCAATGCCCTGTTCCCAAATCACGACCAATTTGAGTTCTATCCAGAAGGATTTGATATTAGTCATGTAAATGAATTGGAAGAAGTGGTCAATACTACTGTTACCGATATTTTTAAAACCTTACGAGAAGAGCTCAAGGGGTTTAATTCCGAAGGTAATTTATCATCATTGAAAAGTCAGTTGGAAGGAACGGTCTCAGGATATCAGATTCCGGAATCAAAATTCAGCGAAGCCCGAACAAAAATAAATGAAGCGTGGAATCAGTTCACTCAAAAATTAACCCAAGCGAATGAAACAAGCGATGGGATTTCCACGGATTTTGGTCCTGTGTACCGATCTTTACGAGATATGCTCGAATCCACATCGGACCAACTAACAGATCAGTTATATGCTTCAACTGCTCAAGTGATTGAACAAACAGCAACTCTTAGATCGAGTGAAATTCGTCAAGCTGCTGCGGATCAAAATCAAGAGGAAATCAATGAGGTTCTCGACCAATTGGGTCCTTTGGTAGCTCAGGAAGCGTTTGAATCGTTCAAACAAATCAGTGAGAATGAAAAACGGGTAAAACAGATCCGAGATCAAATTGATAGTGGTGCAGTTTCCAGTGAAGCCCGTTCAAATTTGGAATATTATGAAAGCGCGCTTGTTACAGGTTACCAGAACCTCCTGCGTCTTTCAAATCGACTAGGCGTGTTGGAACAAGTGTGGCTGGATATTTCCATTCTTCATTATATTCTGATGCAGGATGAAAATCAACAGCTCCGGGAATATATTACCCCATTTGTCATGGCAGCATTTGGCGATTCCGAGCAGCTCGGTGTGAATCTGCAACGATTAAAGGATTTGATGGATAGTCTAAACACCGATCTAAAAACATTTATTATGGCGTACATGCGGTTTTATTTTGAATACAACGGTAAGATCGCTTCGTTTCAGGAATACCCCACGGATATTCTACTTGGATATGAAGACGACCGTTTGGATACCCTTGTTCCGGAATATGATACCCCACTTGTTCGAACCAAACCAGTATTTAACCCAATCCTTGTAGATAGTCAGATGTTCCGGAATATCTTTAGAACCTATCGGTTTAAGGATAATTTTCAAAGTGACCAGCAGTATAAACAGTATAAAAACCTCTTTGGTATTCGTATCACAGAAGCAAAAGATGACGATCCAGCAGTGGCAATGGATGTGAAAAATATTGAATTCCCCTATGGTATTCAGATGGAGCAATCGAAAATCGACGATTCGGTCGGTATTATGAAGGATTTTTGTAAGGGGTATAACACCATCATTCGTCATATTATCAGTGATACACCCGGTCAATACATCTCGTTGGTCTCTCGTTTGGAACGATTGGCGAATATCTTTCGGAATGCGATCCACCCTCTGGACAAATTGATTGAAGATACAGAAAATCAGAGTAAAACAGCACACTATTTTCGGGATACCCTGAAAAATCTAATCTCTATTATTCCTGAGTTTAAAAAGACATTTGAAACGCTACAGTATCAGCTTGCCTATTTACAGTCTCGTTCAGATATTATCCAAACGTATACGGGTCATGAAACTCTGGAAACAATTCTCCAGGATGGAGCCGATAATTATCGGGTACGAACTGTAGCCGCTCGAACCCTATTGACTTTGAATGATCCTCAGAATAATAAAGACTTTTTAGATGCTTACAAAACAGAATTTAGTGTTGATTTATTTGATAAGCAAACACTTACACCGTATATCAATATGAGACGGCAATTACTTCGATTCATCGAACAACGCTATTTTCGCTCCTCACCAAATACGAATCAGGTTGACTGGAAAACCGATTTGGATTCATATGATCAAGTTTTAGTTGATACCCTTCAGCTGCAAATACCTGAAGAATACAAAAACAATGTGGAGATTACCCGTCGTATTCTTGAACTAAAGCGACTTGCCATACGAAACCTGGGGAAACTAAAATCTATAGCAGTTGTTGATGAGTTGATTCGAATATTGCTTCGGCGCGATAACCAAGGGCGCATTACCCCCTTTAATGGTGATTATGAAATCGACCAGGAATGGAATTATCTCCGTAGTTTTGCAGCCCAAGCATTACGCGAAATTGAGTTTGATACGGGCTACAATCGGTTGATACCTGCATTGTTGGAAATCGCGAAGCGTCCTTCCCAGGATGATCATTACACCATGCGGATGTTTGCATTCCGTATGATTGCACGCTTATTTGATTATCGTCCCGATTCCTTATTTAGCGAAGATGCCGTACCCGATGATTGGCATTTGCGAGAAGAGGCGATGGAAAAAATTTCCAATGAGAATTGCTGGCAAACATATCGGTATGTAAAACAACGCGCTGCCAATCAGGGAGAGAAATGGGCGGTTCGATTAGAAGCAATTGATGCATACGGGAAAATCTTGAATCATCCTTATTTTAAGAGTTTTCAAGACCCGGATGATTTCTTTTCACGAGAGGTGGATCATTTTATTGAAATCATTCGTACCGGTGATGATGAGCGGACTGAAACCACTGCCATGCTTGCGTTATCCAATTTACGTTTGGATAACCCCGATATAATTTGTGAAAAACTGGTTACGCTTATTCAAGAAGGTGGTGTGGGTAGAGGAACAACGGATTTAATTATGAAAACCTTTACTCGACTCCGGTGTGAAAGTGCCATTCCTTTTCTGGAACAACTCGCCCGTTATTCTCCATCGCGGGAAATTCGACGGTTAGCCAATGACACATTGGATACCATCCGATACGAACAATAAGTTGGATTGAAATACAAATAGAGTTACCGCGGTTCCGGTAAGCGTTCGATAATCTCGAAATTTGAATTCTCAACAATTTGCTGTATCGATTTATTGTATTTGAATTTGGCTTCGATCTCTTCCGTTATTTCCTGGTGGGATTGGATAGCTTGAAATACATCCCGTCGTGTCGGTGCTTTAATAATACGTTCTACATAATTGGTGCGTACATGAGCGTCATAAAGCCGAACCACAAATTCTTTCATCCCGTTCTCCTTTTTTGTTCTCTTTTTGTTCCTCACTGTTCATTCCAAACTAGCACTCATCGACAATAAAAATTCTTAATATAGGGATCAGGCTTGGGGAGTTGAAAATATTACCGATTGAGTCAATACGGCGGCTACCCTCACAGAATCATTCGCAGGAACGAATTTCCGCGTTTGCCAGATACTTAACGATATTAGTTCATGGTATTCAACATTCTCCATGCTTGATACCTACCAGTTTGTTATCCACAATTTTTAGATGTCAATGACT
>CAYPZJ010000124.1:0-12339 GCA_964414635.1 uncultured Spirochaetia bacterium | reverse complement strand
TCAGAGCACCTTAGATCGGACTTGCATTTTCCGGTAGAATCGCAGGATCCCTGTTCCTAATACATAAGGATATCACGATATGTTCCCGAAGTCAAGACAAAATCCGGTGTTTCATCTTATTTTGTTTAATTATCCCTTTATATAATCTTGTCACTAGCAGTATAGTAGATCCACCTCTTCAAGTGTTTGAGATATTTCAATACGCATTTGGAAGGGGTCTTTAAAGGGTATCACTATGGAGGGGTGTATGATATCCGATTGCGAAAGGTGGATGGATTCGGTACGCATTTTGTACAGATTTTACAAATTTTAAATTAAGGGCAGGTTATATCTGCTTTCAAAAGTAAGCGTAAACGTAATAGCTTAACCGAACAACGACAATCACAGAGGGAGTGTTGAAAAAATCAAAAATCATTCGATCTTTGTAGGGGCGACTCTTGCGGTCGCCCTTTGGAAAAGGATATTGGTAAGGGCAGGCGCAAGACCTGCCCTTACATTTGCGTTTTCCAACAGTCCCCAGAGGATGCCCCTTCCATTTTTTTCTGAAGGAAGCGGGTTGTCATATTGAATATCGCAGTCTGTGATAGAATACCCTAACCCGCCCTTAGATAGAAAAAATATAAACCTGAAACTAAAATCCCCCTCCGTATCCCCCAATGTGACAAACCTATTTAGATTGAGTATATTACAAGAAAAACCAGGGAGATCCAATCCATGAAGGCACTTTTTCTAACTCTTGGTCACGGAACGGGTCACCTCATGCGTGGCATGGCGTTAATCAATGCGATTCGCCGAAACCAATTACCAGTGGAGATGACATTGGTTGGAGATAATCGGGTGCATCCTCGGATTACCGATGGATATCCATTCGAACGGATTCCTGTTCATTATAATTGGGGTGAAGAAGACTACCACGAGCTCGCCCTGTTTAAAAGACTAACCCAACCCGATTACGATATCCTCTTGGTGGATCATGCCTGGGGATTAATACAATTATTCGGTTCAGCCATCCAAACAAAAAAAATCGGCATCTTCCGTCAAGTCAACCCGCAATTTTTTAAATATCGGATGCAGAATTCCATTGTAACATACGCTCCCTCCCTTTTCGATGAAGTATTCCTGATAGAACCTTTTACAAGCCCGATACAAGGGACATTTATTCCTCCAATCGTGTTTAGAAACCCCAATGAAATTTTTTCACGAGAAGAAGCGCGCGACCGATTGCAGGTACCCGACAACAAACAGTGTGCTGTCATCGCTCAAGGTGGGGTGAATCCACAGGAATTCGAGCAAATACTACAGGATTATAGCTATCTGGAGGATGTGAAAGATTATTACCTATTGAAAACCAGTACCCATTTTGAGCATGGGATTTTCCCCCTTGTCGATTATTATAACGGAATCGATCTGCTCATCTGTGGGGCAGGGTACAACCAATATTGGGAAACTCGGTTTTTCGATATCCACCCCATGTTCTTTCCGTTTAATCGGTTGGAAGAAACCCAAGCTCAACGATTGAAAGAAGGCGCTCCCTATACCATGCGAGAAAACGGGGCAGATGTACTCGTTAATCTGCTTTTTCGCTATACATAAAACAATTTCGATCCATAGCTTCTAACGGCTCCTGTTCCTGTTTGACAGCAGGGCAACCGCAACAAAAATGTTTGAGCGGACATTCCTCACAACCATCCCAAAATAAACGATTCTGGAACGGTTTCAACTCCGAAGCGGATAAAAACGATTCAAAAAGATTATCCGGATGGTGAGCAAACACACTATCCAGAAGCCGACGGCACGCCATCGCAGATCCATTTGATAATATGGACATCGACGTTGCACCCGCATAGCAACCAAAATAAATCCGCTGGTGCATTTGTTTAAACAATCGATGCCGGTATACACCTAATTTGTAATGCATCAGTGCAAACAACTCCGATTCTTCCTGAATAATCCGTAACATAGACTGTGACCGAATCAGATCGCGATGCAACCTTACAACATCTGTCAAAAACCGTTGATAATCCACAGTCGATATTTGTAATTCCTGAATCCCAGCACCTTTACCCATAGGACACAATCGGGTAAAGGCAATCTGGTTGAGTAGCGTTTGTTCTTCCAACAGACGAACAAGTGGTATGAATTCATGTTGGTTTTGGGTGGTGAGTGTAAACATAACCTGGGTTCGAATATCGAACGTGCCTGTCACAGCATTGATAAATTCTAGGGTCTGATGAAAATCACCTTTCCCTCGAATGGTATCATGGGTTTGTTCTAACCCATCCAGACTTACTTGGAAAAATCGTATCCGTGTTTGTTGCAACCGCTCTAAAAGTGATACATCCGATCCGGGATTCCCTAAAATAGCATAATCCATACCCATCGATTGTGTAAACTCTATCAAATCAAATAGATAAGGGGAGAGGAGGGGATCCCCACCTGTAAATACTACAAAACCCTTCTTTTTGGTGTATCGTAGGAATTCCTGATAATCAAATAAAATCTTCTTCCAATCTTCCAAACCCAGCTCCTGGTGCAACCGCTGTTCGTACGCCTCATCAAACATATAGCAATGACTGCAATTTCTTCTACAGCGTTCTGTCAGATGAATCTGGATACTAAATACATGAGGTGGATACGTCTGAAACACAATAGTAATCCTTTTACATGTCTGAAATAACAACGGACACAAAATATGTCATCATAAAAAGTATAGCGATTACATAATCTTAATCATGGGAACCAACTCGGTTCACGTTGTTCGTAATGAATACGTACAATAGTATTTTAAGCCCCTTAGACATCTAAGGCTAATACATGTCGATCATACTCCCATTGCTTCTTGGGTTGTTCCTGTTTTCCAGCCCATTTTTGACATTTATTTCCTTGTTGCGTTTGTAAACGATAATCAGTGGGATGATGGGATTTCCATACTTCCATCAATCCATGCGGATCTTCATCGTTAAATACCCAACAATGGGATTCATAACCCTGGTTTAATGAATAGCGAAATAAAAACCGGGGTGCATAGGGCTTTTTACCAGAAAGCATCGCAAGCCGAATATAAATCGAAGCACTATCTTCCATGGGTGCGTAGGTTCCACCATAAATGACAGCTGAAGCAGATTGCATCCTCTGGATTAACGTGTCAGGAGGTAGAATCGAATTCCAACGAATGGCATCATTCACACCAAGATGATCCGCCATTCGTTGATAATACCTACGATGGGTTTCTGTTGAATAGAAGGCTAACACACCAAGCTTTTCTTCCCGCTTCCATGCAGCAAAATTGTTTAAGATATACGAGGTTCCCGCGTCTTTCCCCAAATGAGACCCCACAACCATAATTTCTGGATCGATACGCCTGCTGTCCTCCTCCAAATCCCTTGCATCCGATGAACTCAAATGGTGTGTAAACCAAGCTGGATCGAACTGAATTCCCCAGTCACGTGCTATCATCCTATCAGCCGAGACACCCAGCGTACGAAGACGTGCTTTCCAGGGTTCATACACATCGATTTTTGCAGCTTGCTTAATTATCCAATTATAATAATCCCGATGCTCCGGTAGAATTCGTACAATATCTGACACTCCCAATCGTAATATGAAAGGCACGTTTACCTGTTGTGCAAGTTGCTGACAAACAATTCCGTGGGGATATAATCCGTTTGCTTCGATAATTTGATACCGTTCCTGTGCATGCAGGATTAAACCCATTTGCACCATGCGTGGAATTAGCATCGCATCTGAATTCCAATCATTGGGTTGGATATATGGTGAAAGGGAATACACATAGGGATTGGTATCTGGTGCTGTCCATTCTGAAACAGGCTGGATAGGCGTATTCATAAGTGCAATACCAGGAGTTAGTATGTGAAATGGGATATCGGGAAATTCTGATACGAATCCAAGTATGCGAAAATAAGTTTGAAGCGCCATCGAACCTGGCATCGGTGGATAATCACTCATGAGTAATACGGGTTGAAGCATGAATACCGTAGTCCTTTTCTGGTTTATATGGTTGGGTCTAATTTTTGGATGAATGCATACCGATATTCCACCAACCGAAATCCCAAACGTGCCTGCCAGTCTATCATAATCGTATTA
The DNA here is from genome assembly GCA_964414635.1 of uncultured Spirochaetia bacterium. Classification (GTDB taxonomy): domain Bacteria; phylum Spirochaetota; class UBA6919; order CAYPZJ01; family CAYPZJ01; genus CAYPZJ01. The sequence goes on along the minus strand of CAYPZJ010000124.1, from coordinate 8,235 downwards.
TCCAAGGCAATATCACTAACCAGTTTGTTACTCTTCTGGAGTGCAGACCAGAACATCCCTTGGTATTTAAGAGCACGGGCGATTCCTTTCCCTCGATGTGAACGAAGCACGCCCGTTTGAGATGCCAACACCGAACCGGTTTCCCTCAATTCTAACACATGTTTCCCTACCAACCGATCTCCATCCACTGCAAGCCAATATCCCTCTGGCTGATGCAGCGCTTTCTTCGTATGAAACTCATAAAAATGAGCTGCACTCACTTTGAATGGTTGTTCCATCCCATCATTATCCTGGAGTAATTCACAATACAGTGCGTATAATTGATCGGAAAACGTATCGGGTGTACGTTCCTGATAGGCTGCTAAGTTGATTACCTCAATCGGTGCAATCCTCTGTACCGCATCCGATGCAGCATGCTGTAAAGGATAATAATCCTTTTTATTAAAATGAAAATGAAAGATGCCAAAACGTCGATGCTCCATAAATCCTTTTCTCACTGCAAATCGATAACCAGCATGTTCGGAAGGATCCTGGTCTATTGGCATTGTTATTTGAACACGTAAATCGGAAGGATGATACGCTTTTAATACCTGCATCAGTTCATCATAGAGTATAGAACCTAATCCCCGTCTCTGAAATCGAGGATGCACATCGAGAACGATACGAAAACGTCCTGGTTTGTAATATTGAATGGGTTGACTAAATCCAGCATGAGCAACGGGCTGATCCTGCTGTAACAAAGTAAAACGTGCTTCGATCGGAAGGGGATCCCCAAATTGTTCATGGAATTCAACTAATTTGGGATGAGGGGATAGAATGTGCCGGCGTGTCTGACTTAAATCAACCACGCCGGGTCGGTACACCGGTTTGAATTGATCATTAAAGGACATCGATCATATCCAAACGTAAACTATTAGCCAAATTATGAACAGGGGGTTCCTCCGCCACAATCATAAGATCCACTGGTACTTCCAGTAGAGTTGCCCCAAGTGCCTCCGGAACCTGAGTATCCCGCTTCGGGTATTTCCATGGATGGATCCCCTAATAATGGATTTCCAATATTCCCCGTTCCTCCACCATATTCCGTATAACAATCGGATGCACCCAGTGATCCACAGGTATCGGTATCAGCCACTTGTCCTGAACTACCGTCGCCATTTACAATCTCCAGAATGAATTCTGCATCCGTTCCATTGTATTGTGCATAGCTTTCATTTTCGTCACAAATGGCCGCTAGAAAACTAAATCGATATACACCTGTGGCGATTGCATACAAACTTGCTGTGAAAGGGCTCGTGGGAGAATTCTCAGAACCACTATCTCCACTTTCATCGATCCGTTCCCAGCGAATCATGTAATTTTCAGGTGGAATGAAGTTTCCTTCGGTTATATTGAAGGTTATAGTGGAATCCCCAACTGTAACCTGCTCAAGTGTGATACTTGTAGGATTCGTAGGATACTGATCCCACATTAGATAACACAAGCTTTCATCCCAAATAATAGTATCCGTTGCTGTTCCACAAATCGACGAACCATACTCGATTTCAACCGTTATATAATCAGCAAACGAAGAAGCTTCCTGTAAGAAAGTACTATAAGGGATGTAGCTGCTGTCGCTATCACCGTAAAACGTTTCGCTTGACCAGGTAGATCCGCTGTCAAACGTCCATCGAAGAATTAATTCGTCTACCGTACTATCCCTATTATTATAATAGTAAAAATAAAAGGCATCGCTATCTCCATCGAACTCATATTCCCATTCGATATCATACACGCAATTTGCATACGTAAAACTTTCACCCAAATACGGATCGCTCACACATTCCCCATAAGATGCGGTGAGATCCCATGTGTAATTCCCTGGGGTACTTTCGTCTGCATAATAGTAATATTCGGTGTCGTTAATGTCAGTGATGGTTTCCAAAAAAGAACCATCTACGTAAATATTCAAGTCGTATGAATCAACCACCTCGGATTGAAGTGGATTCCAGGAAAGCAGAATTTCATTTTGCCACCAGCAATTATAGTATAGATCCTCTACATGGGTTAATCCATTCCAACCTTCGCAAATATCAAACTCGAAGGGACCGTATTGCAGCTGACAGCCAGCATAGTGTACCGTTAAGGTATATTGATAGCCTCCATCATGGGGTCCTTCGCCAGGGGTGAAATCGTAGGAAGTGTCCACATCATCCGCCTGATCAACAACTCCCGCTCCTGCGATTTCTTCTATACTAATGTCTACGGTGTCATAACTCCCTAAAAGCTCCCATGATAAACGCATATACGCACCTTCACCAGTCTGAAAACTGGGTTCATTGTTTGAGAATGAAGGAGCCCACGTAGAACAGATATCCACAGAAAATTCCTGCCATGCAAATGTTTCTTCACACGAATCATAAAAACCAATGACTTGATATCGAAAATCCCCTTCCTCAATCGGTAACGTATAGGTAGCAGCGGTTAGACCGCTTTGTGAGTCATAAGGAGACCACCCACCATCATCTTTCTCAATGCTGATGGAAAAGGTATCATAACTCAAATCAATACTCCACGTAATGGTAGCTTCCAATCCATCTGAATTTTCAATGGAAATCGGTCCTGGGGTAAACACGGGTGTCCATGAGTCACAGGGATCGCCAGTTGTTGTAGTGGTAGTTGTAGTAGTTGTGGTCGTCGTAGTATCGGTTGTAGTGGTTTCTGTCGTGGTGGTATCTGTTGTTGTTGGATCCGTTGTCGTCGTGGTTGTATCAGTAGTTGTATCAGTTGTGGTGGTTGTATTATCTGGGATGGTGGGATCAAAGGGATCTGCATCTAGATAAAGGTGCTTTCCTTCGTAACAACCAAAGAATAGAAATGCTGCGAATAGCAGTAACAGTCCCGTCGTAAATTTCGATGATTGGGCTAGTAGCATAGGATCCTCCGTTTTAATAGTAATGAACCTCATTATAAAAAGAACCTTAGTTATAATATAGAAACTTTTTAATTAAATGACCAGCCTAATAAAAAAAAATGATGTGACTTCATTATTCCGCGTTGAAGTAAACGACACAGAATTCATTTTTGCGAAATTTGAAGCCTTGTATCATAAGATACGCCACACATCTCTACATTCCGTATCAACTCGAATCCTCCCATCGATTCAAACTAATATTTGACCGATACAAAAATAGTGTATATACTCCCGATATAGAGCTGGCATCGGGTCATACGGTCAAGGATTGCACCTCTAACTCGCTAAAACCCAGGATCGTACTCGACCCCAAACCCATTGAGTATATTTATGTTGGCATGCGTTTTACATGACGTTCATATGCGAGTGATCCGACAACGCATATAGATTAACCAGTCTTAGAAGGATGGTCATCGATGATACCGGAACTTGTTCTACAAACTATTTTTCTAACGATTGCATTTGGTACAGTATCTCACGCTATTGCAGAACGGCTTAATTTTCCTGGTATCGTTTTATATCTACTAATTGGAATCATTCTGGGTCCCCATATCCTAGGATTGATTGCCCCCCAGGAAACCCTTGGTGCTGGATTAAATGTCATCATTATGGTTTTCGTTAGTATCATCTTATTTGAGGGTGGTTTATCCCTTGACATTCGAGCATTGCAACGTCTTCAGAAAAGCATTAACCGCCAAATTCTTTTTGGAATCCTAATCACAATGTTGGTCGCATGGGCTGCATGCTATTTTATTCTCGGAATGAGCTGGGAATTAGCACTTATTTTTGGTTCGTTAGCAGTCGTTACAGGACCCACTGTGATTGCTCCCATTATTCGCCGCATTCCTTTGAATGCGAAAGTGAAATGCTTGCTCAATGGAGAAGCCATATTGATTGATGCAGTGGGTGCGATTTTAGCCATCGTGGTGTTAGGATTTGTTATCGAAGGCGAAGTGTTTCGTATTGGGCATTCCGCTTTAGAATTCGGTTTATCGATTCTAGTTGGGGTGGCTGTTGGAGTCGTATTCGGATTTGGGACAAAATTTTTGTTTTCGATGGAAAATTTATTGGATGTCCCAACTCGCAGTATATTTGTTTTAGGATTGGTTTTTGCTGCGTTCTTTCTTGCAGAATGGATTAACCCGGAATCAGGGATTATGGCAGTCGCAGTATTCGGTTTGGTTTTAAGCACCCTCCCCCACCGAGTGAAAGAACAATTGCTACATTTTAAAGATCAGCTGAGTCGAATTACGATATCGATCTTATTTATTCTATTGGCAGCAACCTTTGAGATTTCACTGCTAAAAACCATGTGGGTGCAAGGATTGTTGATTGTTGGGCTTATTATGCTTGCACGCTTTTTAGTCGTATTCATTTCCACCAGTCGAAGGGATTTTAGTGTTAAAGAACAGTTTTTTATGGGATGGGTCGGACCCCGTGGGATTATCGCAATTTCTATGGCATCCATCGCTGGTATCCGTTTGCATGAACATCAGTTCGATCAGGCTGGCCAAATAGAAATCCTTATGTTTATGCTAATTGGTATTACCGTTTTGGGACAAGGATTGAGTGCACGTTGGCTTGCACACAAATTAAAGATACTCGTCTCAGGGGATGGGGATTTGGTGATTCTCGGTGTAAATAAGCTCACGCTAGCCATTGCACGAGTCTGGCGAGAACTTAAATATGAAGTACTTCTAATTGATTCCATGGAGGAAAATTGCAAATTAGCGGAGAAAGAAGGATTTCACGTTCTCCATGGGAATGCATTGGACCCGATGTTATTCGAAGGGTTGGAACTAACCTATTATAATACCGTGCTTGCTGCTTCTAAAAATGATGAGATCAATGCGCTGTTTTGCCGATTCTGTCGGGAACATTTCGGAATCAAAAATGTTTTCGCTGCATTCACCGAACGAGCCAACCAGGAACTCGCCAGTATCATTGAAACAGAGCATATAAATTTTGCATTTGGAAAACCGAGCGAAAGCAAGAATCCCCGCCAAGGATTTCTTACCGATTTATTACGATTATTCTCTACTCGTAAACAAGTGATCGAGCACTTTCAAGTAAAACATGAATCATGGATTGATAAAAGTTTGGGTCAGCTTCCATTACCAGAAAAAGCACTCATTCTTTGCCTGGTCCGGGATGGAAAAACAACATATGTCTATCATAATGAGCTCAAACTCCGCCTGAACGATGAAATTTATGTTTCAATGGATGAAAGCGAAGCATCCAACCTCTCGGAATCCCTACTCTATGGGAAACCATCAGATCCTTCAAAAAAGTAACTGCATTAGTGGTAATTTTAACCAGTGATATACTTGTTTTGACACGGGTGTCTGTGGTGCGAAGCGCAACAGACACCTAAAAGGTAGACAGAACATATGTGTTTTTTATTTATACTTTACTTCGACTCCGTTCAGCAATCATTTATTGTTCATTAAGCGTAATCGAACTGAACCATTTCACCCAGCTTTTATAGTCACCCAATTCCATCCGAGCAGTTGCTATTCAAACGGGTCATGATTACTTTCTAGCAGCCGTAGTTTTTGGGTGGATAACGGGTTACATGTCAAATAAAACAGGTGTATATCCCCAGGGTATGCAAACGCCAAACAAGCGGCGGTTAGAAGTCGGTCTAAATCTTTATAAAACCAACCGATAATAAGATTATGAAACAGCTGTACATCTGTAGCCAAAGCATTCTGCTCTTCATCATTACCTGTTCGTTGGTTATTAGTACGAACGGATTTGCCGAAGAACGGAAAAAGTTTGAAATGCTTCTGAGTCTTCCGCATAATCCTGAATTTCAACAGGTTTTTGTAGCTGGTCAATTTAATAATTGGAATCCTGAAGCGGATCCACTTCGGTTAAATGACCAAGGGGAATGGACAACGTCCGTTTATGTGGAAGCGGGAACCTACGAATATAAGTTTATCGTGAATGAAAACATGTGGCTGTTGGATCCCAGCAGTCTACGGACGATCTCGGATGGATTTGGTGGATTAAACTCGGTATTCAAAATTGGAGAAACCTACAATATTCATATTGCATACTATGAAGATTTTCTTCCTTCACAAGCGGATAAACAGGGATGGGGTATTCAGATGGTGGATTATTCCTCCAGTAATCGCGGCAGTTTGTATAGCTTGGCTCGTATAGGAAATGGAATTTGGAACTGGAATGGAAATATGCCCCCTGGATATCATGCTTATCGCCTGAAAATCTCCCATGGAGGGGAAACCATTTCCGTATTGGATAGTACTAATCCTTATTTTGAATACCGTAACGGTATGAATCAATCTGTTATTGCATTCCCAAAATATCCCACACGATTGATCGGAACCCAAGAAGCATTGCTTAATCAGGTGGAACCTCATACAGATGGAATCATACAAAACGGAAAATCAATCACAGATAATGTAACAGAAGAATCCCCAGATCCCGTTCCATATTTCCAATTTGAGTTAACAATACCACATAACCACAATATAGAAACCTCTTGTGAAGGCATCATTGATTGGGCAACAAAAATGGATTGGACAGGGTTGGAATCCTTTACCCTTCGTTACTCGCCCCAGCAGATTAAATCGCTTGTAACAAATCAAATCCTATCCAATGATGCCTATCGAGAACAACGAGCACGACTCCTAAAACATCTACGGGTGGATGTAGGGTATATCCTCGAAGATCATCCCGAACAAGTTGTATATTTTGCTTATGATCTTCCTATCCTGGGAGAATGGATGGGAGAATTGAATCGGCATTATTATATGGTGGGATTGCTTCCCCGGCTATACAATGCACCCTTGAAAATAGAAACCGTACGGCTCCGTTTCCGTTTGGAAGCTCCCATACCTGAAAACCTACTCGGGTATAAGCTCCTTTTTAATTTGGATAAAGCCACATTGTATGACATCGATAAAGATAACCCGTTGATTAATCCATTGGTTGAAAAAATACCGGTCGAATTCTACTATTCTGGTGAAGCCGAACAGGCATTTGTGGTGGGTAGTTTTAATGAATGGGATCCAACCCGTACGCCCTTTCGTAAGATGGAAACCAAACGTGGAGAAGAACCTTTATGGAAAGCATTATTATATTTGGAACCGGGGTACTACTCCTACGTATATAATATTGATGGGCACGTTATCTATGACACATTTAATAAAAAGCGGACTACCTGGTTAGGAACACCTGAACGGGTAATTGAATCCAACTTCCTCGAAGTAGGTTACCAAAATGAAGTTCTTACAGAACAATACAGTAAATCCTCCGCAACCCAAACCATATCCCTTGATATCAATCCAAATATAACTACTCCGATAAGCCCGTTAATCACTGGAATTCATGCAGATATGAATCCCCTCGCCTTTCGCTCCCTTTTTTTTAAACAAGCACTACAAACACTTCACCTTCACTCCATCAAAATACCTGTTTCATTTCCTCAACTGCAATTCGATTACCCAATGGGAAATGGATTTCCAGAGGTGGAGGAAGTGATTGACTGGTGTAATCAGTCTGGAATGCAGGTTGTATTGGAAATCAATCTGGAGGGGAAGCAAATGCAACTGGGGGATGTGCATACATTCGCGACCAAGCTACATCAATTACGTGGGAAAACAAATGCAGCGCTTTCTTGGTTAAGCGTTTGCAATGGTGCGGCGTATGCTGCCCTTTTAGAGGGACTTCCTAACGTGAAGCTGGTCTATGTTAACGACACCACCACCTTCTTCAATCCCGTCCATGGAATATCTGAAACCATGAACCGAATTCGACTTGCCCATCTATACAAGCGCTTAGCATCCGATAGAGAATCAGGACTCCCCCTTATTTGGATGGCATGGGATGAATCCTACTGGCAGCTGGACGAACGGACACGTTACGATGGGTATGGTTTCCTACGAATGGAAAATGCACTTTACAAAGCGGAAGCGTTGGGACAACTCTGTAAGCATGAAGCTACCTTGGCATTTGCTGCAGGTTGCGGAGATCGGTATGGGAAAATTATGAATTATAGTGCGACCACGCGTTACCCAGCCTTTTATGCACATCAATTGTATAATAAAGATTGGGGAACCGAATTATTAAGCACTCATGTGAATCATGCTCCAATCATAGAAGCCCAACCCTTAATCCTGAATAAGGAGGAACGTGCTGTACCCACTCCCGTTTCAATTCAGCTACTTCAAGCATTTGCAAGCAAAGATAACAAGGGGCTATATGTTGTCGTAATCAACCACGATGCCCAACATCATTACTCCGTTCAGTTACCC
>CAYPZJ010000123.1:0-12405 GCA_964414635.1 uncultured Spirochaetia bacterium | reverse complement strand
TAATATCAGCTGCTGGGTCTGCACCCATATATGAAGTCATCCCTAGCATCCATCCTATACAAAGCACTAATATGCGTATGCTTCGATTATTCATTTTCTGAATCCTGTTGCATAAGCGGATACAAGTAAGGGAGTTGATGAGTCATACAGAGCTGATGCCATTGATTATCATGGTCGGTAGTGGGTATTACATTAAAATCGTGTTGAATATCAGTTAAATTAGAGTCGGTAAGCTCATTCATGCGTGTTTCTATATGCCAATCTAAAACTGCGGAATTGCTATATTGCCGATTGATAGCAACCACAACGGTACTACCTTGGCTAGTAAACGATGTCGGTTGATCCAACGAAACAAAAGGGGGATTCATAGTAATTTGATCCGAATCTGTATAAAATGCTAAACTGGAACTATCTAACAATGTTTCTGTTTCCACTGCTGTTTGATTTAAAAAGGTAAATAATAAATATGCATTTGGACGGATGGCATACGACGGAACGCGAAAATAAATACGATGGGGTTGATATGCTATGGCGTAATTAGGAAAAGAACGATATCGATAAGGCTGGGGTCGCGCTTGAATATCGCTACCATACAATGCTCGAAGTGATCCATGCATAACTATTGCAGTTAACCAATGTTCAAATAATTGATTAAATGTTGCTAAATTGGGTTTCTGATGATAATCCAAAAATGCTTCAAGGTTGGTAATATCCACTTCACCGGAATCTAATAACGGACGTAATCCTTCATAATTGGTACCACCAAATGTATCAGCTATAAAACGAGCAAACATGTATGATTGACTATAAGCATAATAAACATCTTCTAAATCAATTAAATAAGCTTGATTTGGGTCTGTGACATCAGGATTTGCGGGTTCGGTTGGTGCAGCCGTTTGCCAGGTCAGTGGAAGATTGTAAACGGAGCTAAATGTGTTTAATCGAGACTCCCGATATCCTCCCAAAGCGATGTCTGGTGCAAGTTCCGCCATACCTTCTTCAAACCAGCTGGATTCCATAAGCTCAAAGTTATGGGATAGATCCTTCTCCGAAAACGAAGACGATTCTGGATTATGATACGTAGGATGCGCCATTACTTTACGTGAATAGCTCAAAAGATGATAATACTCATGCGAAAACGTATACATTGCTTTCTCAGTATCTTCTGAAAATGCCAAATCCGGATACGTATCTAAAAACACAATATTCATCTCATTCGAGCGTAAATTATAAATTTCTTTGATTCGCTTATTTGGATATTTATCCAACGGATTAAAATAACCACCCACATAGGTGGTTTGACTATCACCAAATCCATCTTGAATATCATGAAAAAGTAAGGTTACTTGCGGATTGGTATCATAATCGGAGGGAGGACCAAACGAGGTATGGAGATTTGGCAAAATGTATTCATCAATTAGTTGAATCATTTCATTTGCTTTGCTAACCAAAACAGCCATACTGTATCGCTTTTCGTCAGATTCAATAAAAATCCGTGTGTGTTCGCTTTGAGCCAATAAATATGCATTCTTCTGAACTTGCCGATTTGTTTTAAAATCAAATACCCAAAAAGGTTGTTCATTAAGAAGCTGTGCGAGCGGCGGACCAAAAGAACTATCGGTTTCGTCAATAGAACAGTAGCTTACATTAAAAATAACACATATCAATCCAAACCAACCGAAAACCCAAGGATGTTGGAAAATAGCGCTTAAAAAGATTTTATGAGGGGATATGCCATTCATATAAAAATAAAAGTAGCACGTTTACTCGGAACTTTCAGTAACGGGTGGGAATTTTTTGTCGAACTCCTTTTCTGTCACCGTTTGAAAAAAGGTTAGCAGATCCGCTTTATCTAGAAGGCGTTCTAAATCATTAGATAGATTAAAAAGGTAAAGCACCCCTTTGCGTTGCTTTGCATAAGACAATACCTTAACAAGGGCTCCCATGCCGGATGAATCGATAAATGTAACATCTTTCATATTAAGAGCAAAATTCTTATAATTCCGGCTTTCTGATTGAAATCGTTCTTCAAAGACGCGAATCGTATGAAAATCAAAAGAACCAGTAGGGGTGAATAATAATATATTTTTATGCACACTTACTTCTAATTCCATGAATCAATCCTTTAAAAACACAGTCACACTTATAACTTACAACACCATGCTAAGTATAATAAAAACCATAAAAGAAGAAAACATCCCTCAGGTATAGTGTGCGATTTTTGTTTCGGGCTTATTATTCTTGAACTTGGGTGGGTTATTGCGCAAAAATAAGTGGGAGCCGACATTAAACGACAACACACCCTACCAATTTTTTGGATGAATTTGTAAGGGCAAGCTTTCCCCCTACAAAGATCGTATGATTTTTGATTTTTTCAACACTCCCCTTGCGATTGCCCCAGATTACGTTAATTGAATTATTATTGGACACGGTATTACGCCTACCCCTAATTGATCCTTAATTCGATATTCTCCTTCCGCTTACCCAATCGTTAAAATGATGAAATGAATACACATTCTATAGAAGGTTTTGTGGATAAATGAAACGCGCAAACTAATCATGAATGGCTAAGTTCTTTTACTATGTTCTTAAGTTGCTGTTCGGCTTCCAATAATTCTTGTGTGCTATAATATTCCTTTAATTGCTCAAGCCGTTTTCCTATCTGAGAAAGCTCAGGCAATCCATAAGTACTTCCCGACCCTTTCATTTTATGCCCAAAAATACTAATGGCATCAATATCGTGGCGATCGATTAAATCCTCTAATTCGGATATTTTTTCCGGTAATCGGCGAATAAACTCTTCACGGATGTGGGTTAGGTCTATGCCATTAATAATCATTGGTTTCACGTGTGTACTTTCCATAATGCTAGTCTATATACTAGGTATAACAACATTTTTTGATCTTGACACGATAAAAACAAATATACAAGGGTATGAATCCTTAATACAAAATCTGATACCTCTAACACTCGTTTCCATAAAGAGTTACAAAAATGCGAAACAGAAAGAAAAAATTCATATACTTTGTTTTTTCTAACAACCCTTGTATTTTTAGAAAATATCTAAAATGTATCGAAATCATTATGGTCATATTCCGTTGCTTCTCAATTGCTTTCCAATTGCTCCAGTTTCAATCGTAATTGGAGAATCTCTTCTTGAAGCCGATTATTTTGGGCGCGTAATTCAGCAAGGGATTCTTGGAGCTGTTCCGAAAGTGCTAAATCGGTAGATTGTTGAGTATTTTGTTGTGCTAAACGTCTTTGGAGTTGCTCATTTTCTGCTTTTAGATTTTGTATTTCATCTGCCTGACTTTGAAGTTCCGCTTCTAAAGTACCTCGAATCCGCTCCCATTCTCTAGCATCTGCTTGAAGATCATCGGAATGGTTGATGATTCGATTAAGCCGGTGTACCCGTTGTTCTAGCTGAGCAATCTTCGTTTCCAGATAGGGTAATCTTCCTACTTGACTTGTCAGCTGAATCCGCTCTGTTTCCAATGCTAGTTTTTCTCGAGTTAACTCAATTAATTGCTGATTCTTCTTTACTAGTAAGTCATTGAGTCGGTTTATTTCTTCCAGCTGATTATTAAACTGATTGGTTATGGCTTCTACATTCATACTCTGGTGTTGAATTTGTTGTTGTAGCTGCTGAATCCGCTCATTCAATAAAGCAATTTGTTGAATCTTGCGTTCTAATTCTTGTTGGAGTTGCTGGATTTCTGTAGAGTCGCTATATGAGGATGGACCAGCTTGATAAGAAAACGTGGATCCTTGGGATTCTAGCTCCAATTGTTGTTGTAAGGATGCTATCGTTTCTTTTGCAATCCCTAATTCTGCTTGTAAGGATTGGGTCAGCTCTTCGTATTCATTAATTTGTTTGCTTTGGTGTTCATACCGTGGCGTAAAAAACTCCATGGTACGCTCCATATATTGCAACGAAACCTGTTGGGTTCGAAGCTTGTTTTCCAGCTGTACCACGTTTTCTTCCAAACGAGCATTGCGGGCTTCCAACTGTTCTACTCGTTCTTGTAATTGCTTATTTTCTTCTTCTAATACTTGTCGTTGTTCATTCACCTCCCCATCGGTATTCTCATAAACTTGTTCTGAAAATGAAGATTCCGTTGGGAGATTCGAGGGAGATGCCGCAGATTCAGGAGCATCGGTGGATAATGATTCCTCCGTATTAAGTCGATTTGATTCCGCTTCATATGTATGGGATGGTGCAGTTTGCGTAGAAGAATGTTCAGAGTCGGGTGGATTTGATTGCTGGGTCGTGCTAGACGGTGTAAACGCAGGAGTATTCGCTTCGGATTTATTCGTGTGATTCGGTTCAGTAGTGTTGCTAGAAGAGCCGCAGCTAATCAAAAAAAGAAAACAAAGAGCAATGGGTAACACTGTTATCTGTATCCCAGTCATACGAATGTGATGGATGGGTGTATTCTGATGTTGTTTCATAGCTTTTTGGTTGGTGGTCATAGACGATGACATGAATTCGAATGAAAAATATGAGCAATGCTCGCTTTTAAAGGTAATGAAATATAGACGGACTTCAAATGTAGTTCTGTTATTTTTAATTGCAGTTCTATTGCGAGTAGAAATAGTATTTCAAAATAATTTTGTTTGTACTCAACCATTTCTATACTGTGTTGTCAAAACACTTCTTTTTAAATATACTCTTCCCCTGATTACTGGAAAAATCGAAGATTCTGTCTCGAATGATCCAAACAGAAGGCAAACCAACATCCATGAATCCCGCTCATCATCCCGATATATCCTGCAAATTGCTTGGAACAACCGAACAACACCGTCACTTATCATATCCTCATACACATGGATTTTTTAAAACCGAACCGATTGTCATTCTTGCACAACGAGAGCATGGTGGGGAGCGGCTAGTACTGTATCATCTTGAAACAGGGGAAGAACAGCCCCTATATTTCTTTCCAGAGTGTATTCAGCTATATTATGATGCAGCTCATGCGGTTCCCGTCCTCCTTGCTATTCATAATCAACAGGTTTTAATAGTTGACTTAATGAAACACCAATCACCACAATGCCTCTACAACGCAACCCAATCAGAGCGACTAGGGGGATTGGGAAGTATTACATCGGATGGAAGCAGAGTTGCATTATACAAAAAAGAACAAAATCGGTATCATCTTTTACAATTGGATATTACAACAGGTCTAATCCAAACAATATGTACGAAATCGTGGGAAATGGGACATGTTCAATTTGCACCAACGGATGCCCATTGGATAGGATTCTGCCATGAAGGAGAAACAACGCTTATATCCGATCGTATTTGGGCTTGGCATCCAGAAACATATCCCGATGGTGCGTGCGTCTTTAATCAATCCGATGCAAGCACAGCAGCATTTTTAAATGTGGGGCATGAACGATGGTGTATTCATGATCGATTGGTGGATGCGGTTGTATATGGCGTATCGCCAGTAGGACCTCGTGGGGTTTATGAGATAAACCCACATACGCAAACCTATAGAATTATTAGTTCTGGGGAACGCGATTGGCATTGTAATAGTTCGTATGATGGAGCGTGGTTGGTTGTTGATACTTCGGGTCCCTATGATCAACCCGGGCGCGGGTGGGAGCAGGCGGGATCGGTAAGTGATATTATTCTTATTCATCGTGCTACGGGGAAACGACACTGGCTTGCTCGATGCCACCATGGACCACAGCATCACCATCCTCATCCCGCATTTTCACCTGATGGCAATTGGATTGTATTTAATGATTACCCCCATCCAACAGACCAGCATACCTTCGTTTATGCCCTAAAAATCAGCAATATAAAAAAGAAGATGGATGGTTCATCAGCGTAGATGCTATTGGAAGGGATCTTTTCCATTATAAGTGCGTTGTACATCGTTAGGAAATTGATTGGTCTCAAAAAAATGGAGTAGGATGTCTCCAATTTGATGAAAACTGTAATACATTTCCAGGTGATGCAAATACACATAACAATAATCAATATGATCCTGGTTAAATGCATTAGGCTTCCAATTTTCTTCCTCAACGGGTATCACCTCTTCTGTATGCCATCGAACATAGGGTGATGCCCGAGTTTCAATAACCAATCCAATTTTTCGATCAGCTGCATCAAGAGATGGATAGGGGGTATCTCGAAAATCTTTAAGCGTTTGACCCATTACCATATTGATTAAAGAGGGAATGCGTTCAATAACAATGCGTGCCGCTTGTTCCTGTAAGGGACTACGGTCATAAATAATTTTAGTCAAATTATCCAGGGGATACTTTTGTAAATATAAATTGAGGGTCCATCCCCCTAAAATATAAACCCAGGCGTACACTTCTCGATACGTATCGAGCTGGTAGGATTCCAACTCGTGATGCAATTGTTCGATGGTTGCATCCAAACTTTCTTTAAGAAAATAATCCGGGACGTATACATCATAGGGGACTGTTTCCACCCACTCTTCGATAGCCCGTTTCCCTTTATTCCGAATTCGAAGACCAGGTAGAATGAGTAAAGCTGTACGTTCAGATCGATCGATGGTTTCGCCTTCTCCATCATGAATGTATACAATCGCATCCGAACACGCTGTACTAAACAGCAAGAGGATTAATATGCTCCATACGATTTTTGCGTTAGGTTGCATGAATTTAACTCGTTAGCTTTTTTATAATGGATACTAAACGACTCACAGCGGTTTGAATAAGACCAAGAAGGATGATACCTAAACCTATATCCATGATTGAATAACCCCATATTAAGTCCGGTGCTGTTGGATCGGATAAAAAGATAAATTGAACGGTACATCCCACCACCAAAATATAAACCCGAACGGGTTTTGCCATAAGTCCACCGTATTGACGATTTGCCCCCACTGCCTTTCCAAGAACGCCGATATAACTCACTGCCAGCATCCCAAAAATAACCCAGAACGAAAGCATCATATTCCCAAAAGGAGATAAAGCTAGACCAAGAAAAATCAAAGTATCAGAAACACGATCTGGTAACTCGTTTATGACTTCACCTACCGCACTTGCTTCCTTGGCTTGAAGGGCAACCATCCCATCCAGCATATTAAAATACAGACGCAACATAGCAAACCAAGGTGCTAGGAGTAAAAGCCATGGAACATAAACTGATAAATAAAGCATGACACCCGCTATCAAAGCCCACACCATAGAAAAGTACGAAATAGTATTTGCGTGAATACCTCGTTTGACACAAGTATCTGCAACACCATAAGCAAGCTTTCGAAATACTTCTTTAATGGGTCGTCGATCGGAAACAGAATAATCAGCCATACAAGCCTCCCTTAATTCATAAAAATTGTAAGAATATCCACACGAGTATCGCACTGGGAAACAAGCTATCAAATCGATCCAATATACCACCATGATGGGGAATCAAATTACCACTGTCTTTGACTCCCGCAGCACGTTTAAAAAGGGATTCGGTTAAATCTCCCATGGCTGTAATGAAGCCCATCAGAATACTAAAAATTATTCCAAACACAAGCGGAAAGATAAGAACCCCCTGAAAAATGAAAAATGCGGATGTTGTTCCGATCATATTTCCCAAAACACCGAACCAGACTTTGTTGGGGCTTAGATTGGAAGCCAAGGGTTGATCTCCTATTTTAAGAATCCGTCCCAGCTTTCCCATAAAAAATGCAAGCACGTCCGATAGTGCAACCATGGCGATAAGCAAAACTAAAAGATGGGCACCCTTGGGATGATGAAAAAAATGAGCAAGTAAAGCAATCGCAAATCCTAACCAAATCGTACCAAAAAACGTGGCAAACATCCGTTGTACCGCTTGATCCAATCGGTTTTTAAGACTGATCGCACTTATTACGAGAAGAAAATGTACACCCGGTAGGATCATAAAGTATGCCGGTGCTAGGCTGATAACCAATGCAAGGATTCCCTGATTGATCCAAAGCAAATTGCGATGGAAACGGGGTATTTTTACCAACCGGATGTATTCCAAGGTGGATTGAAACAATAAAAAAAGAAGCAAGGGAAGATAAAATGCGTAACCTGCATAAACAACAACCAACATCAGTGGTGCCATTACAAGCCAAACCACGAATTTATTCCACATGGTTGTTTTCCACAAGGTGGAAAGACGGGTGATATTGGTAACAAGTAACAGAACTAAAGAACCACCGAGTACGATTCCCAATCGAAGGGCTAAATCAAAAAATTGGGGATCTGCCAATGGGTTTGTTACCCAATTAATAGAAGTCACCATACCAGTCCTCCAGAAGACGTATAACAAAAGGTCTATTCACCCCAAAGCTTATTACATTAGTTGATTACGGTTGTTTGGTTTCCAATTCATAAACTTGCTGTAGCTGATCTCGAATGGTATGGGGTTCATCCGAACACGAAAAGAAGCGCGGACGTAACCATTCTATTTGAATGCGTCCCAATTTTGGGAATCGCTTATCGGGACCCCACAGTTTATAGGTACCCGAAATACGTACCGGTAATACAGGCAACTGTAATTCTTTTACCAACTTACCCAATGTCGGTTTAAATTCTCCTAAGGTGCCATCTCGACTACGAGTTCCCTCAGGAAAAAGCAGAATATGGTATCCTTCATTAATCCGACCTGCTGTTTCTTTTAGCATGTGTTCAGGATTTGCATCCCGCCGCCAGGGAAGAAAATAAGCAAGCGTATGAAACCAGAATTTTCGAAAACCTGATTTACCTTTATAAAAGTAATCATAAGCAGCCGCAGGAGATAACCGTCTACGGATACGGCGGGGTAATGCTGCCCAAATACTCATCCAATCTAAATGACTTTGATGATTGGCAATAATTAAAAATGGTTCCTGTTCCAAATAGGGAAGGTGTTTCTTTCCCTCAATTTGGATTGGAAAACCTAATCGGAACAACCACACGATAAGAGGACGAATGGCTACCCGAAACAACCGGGCAAGTAGGTTCTCCCGGTAGGATTCATTTGTTTCGGTTATTTCCAATGGTGTATCCTGTTGAAGTAGTTCGTAAACCTCATTCACGGTATAATCCGTATTAAACAATGCTTGAGTTGGTAAGGATTGCTGAAAGGATTCTTCAATACCAGAAAGCAAATCCATAAGCCCGAGTGAATCAAGATTCAAATCGGCACCCAGATGTTCCGAACCCGTAATCTCAGAAGGGTGGTTTTTAGTTATGGATGCCAGTAAGTTAATAAATCGCGTTTTTTCGATGGTTGGTGATGTGGGATGGGAAATATCGGTGGTTTCTTCCGGTTGGTTGGTAGAAGGCGAGGACGTGTTGGAATCTAAATAATGATCCAATTGCTCATAAACCGCATTCCGTTTTATTTTTAACGCACCCGTTCGTGGGAAATCCTCTTCAAACCAGGGTAATACCTTTTGCAAATGTTGATGGGAAGACACCTGCTGATTAACACCGGTACGAATGGCTTCCATCATATCTTCGTTTGGTTCTTCGTCAAGTAACACAAGACCCCAGAGTAATCCGGGGGTTACAGGAGATTCAACAACAAGGGAGTCGGTGACATGGAGTTGACGCCGTAGAATCAGTTCAATATCCTCAGGATAAATATTAATACCTGAAGGTCCAATAATCACATTTTTTGCTCTCCCTGTGATGTAAATATGTCCTGCTTCATCTTCATACCCGAGATCCCCAGTCCGAAACCAGCCGTTTTGAAATACCTGGGCGTTTAATTCCGGTTCCCCGTCGTATCCTTCCATTACATTGGATCCTGCCAACCAGATTTCGCCTGATGAATCGATATAATGATGCTGATTAGGAATCCCCAATCCGACACTACGCATGTGGCGTAATGAGAAACTGGAACAGGAAGCAATCAATGTTTCGGTAAGCCCATATCCATTTACAATTTTAATGCCCAATGCTTCCCAAAACCATTCGGTATCTGGATTAACGGCAGAACCACCTACCGCAACCCATTGCAAACTAGGTGCAATGGCTTTTAAAATACGACGGAAAAGCATACGTCGAATCCCAGAAGGTAGATTAAACGCCCGGTGTTGTAGCTTTTGTATACGATCCAAAACACCTCGTTCGTTTAATCGTTGTTCAATCCGATCTCGAGCACGATCTAAAAAAACAGGGACGGTTACTATGGAGTTAACGGGTTGCGTTTGGAGCAGATGTACCATTTTTGTGGGTGTTAAGTTGGTAGAAAGCATGATGGTGTTTCCAAAATACCAGGGAATCAATAAACCCATGGTTAATCCCATCGCATGACTAAGTGGTGCCATACTCAAAATGGTGTCACCCCGATCCAGATCTTCAATCAATGAAAAATTCTGAACATTGCTGATTAAATTTCGGTGCGTCAGCCGTACTCCTTTGGGATTTCCGGTGGTTCCGGATGTATAGAACAAGTGGAGCAAATCTGTTTCATCAATATATACAGGCAAATCATCCTGAGTTGGGTCAGGGACTTTACGTAAATCATCGAATAAACACAGGACAGGATACCGTCGGCAATCCAAAACAGTCGATTCCATAATATCCATACGGGATGTGACAATAAGTTTTGGGTTTGAGCGTTTAACCAAGCGGTGGAGAATTGCCTCGGTCGTATTCACATCAACCGGAATCGAAACAGCACCCAAGCATCCACACGCGAGTAACATAATCAGGGTTTCTGCTGCATTGTCTGCACAAATCAGTACCCGATCTCCTTTTTTAATGGATTCACCAGCTAGAAATCGAACTGTTTTTTGAATCGCTAAATAGAGGGTTTTAAATGTAAAAACCCGTTTGCGGTATTGATAAAACACAATCAAAGCTGTTTTATTAGCGTATTCTTCTGCAATTTTGTGGAGATAAAATGGAACGGTATTTGGATGTGCAATACGATTCATGGGCGCTCCTTGGTTTTTGAAAACCATGTGGAAGGATGATTTACATGCATAATCACCACACCTAAACAAATGATACCCACACCAACAAAGTGATGTATTTCCATCGGTTCCAGAAAAACGAGTTTTCCTAAAATAACCCCCCAAACGAATGTTAATGCATAAATGGGATAAACCTGGGACATTTCTTTTCCATATTTCAATGCCACTAAAAATAAACCCATCACACCCCCATACAGCGCAAATACCACAATAAAGAGCAGTACGGTTTCCGGTTGGATTCCGATATCCGTTATGCGTAACGCAGTTTGTTTCGCAAGCAATTGTCCTCCGGCTCCCACAAGAGAAGCAATTGCCATAGCTCCGATACTAATGGTTTGATTCCGACGAGAGATATTGATTTGCTTATTAGAATCCATATAAGATTCCTACTCCACTAAGTATGATAGCAACTCCGATAATTTTTTGAGGCGTGTATGCTTCTTTGAAGAATAAGTGACCAAGAATTAATCCCCAAATAAATGTCGTTGCATATGTTGCGTATAAAAGCGCCAATGATCCACCCCACCAAAATGCAGCGATGAATAATCCAATCACCGCACAATATACAATGATTCCTGCAACCATATACAATAACCAACTGGATCCTATGTGTTGCTTTCGACGATCCATGCTGAGTTTATAAAGTGCTTGTCCAAACGCACCGAACAGCGCGGCGGCTTGATACAATAGAAAAGGAATAATCTCCATCTCCATCTACATTTCCCCAAAATAACCAGGCGCTACGTTAATGAATGCAAGGATGATGCCAAAACTGTAATTCCCTGGGTAAACACCATTTTAAAAGGATAAGCGGGTTTTACACGTTCGCTTCGTGTGACATATTCCATTCTTTGTATCGTTCATTTTGAATGGTCGGATTTCAAAATGAAAGAACAGAAATGGTCTACCCATAAATCAGAAGATGATCTACGGAACCAAAGAACCGGCTAGATCTCATCGATCAAATTATCAAAATCTTCGACAGGAAAGGCACGACTGGTTGCGAAACTAATATTGGACATCTTTGTTAATGCAATGGAGGCTTTCAGTGCGTGTTCATTAGAAGGAAAATTGCAAATGATTACAAGATCATATTTCCCCAGCATGGCATCAATAGAACGGATTGAGCCTCCATAGCGTTGGGCAATTTCTTGTGCTTACTTGGTTCGTTCGGGACTCATTCCTTCAAATGATTCATTGGTAAACGTACCAAACAAATAGTATTTTTCCATAACGCTATGCTCCTTATTGTTATGCAGATCGCAAGGCGATGGTACGGAAAACATAAAAAGAAACATGCGAGCAAGGTTGTTTTTTTATCCAAAATTATCTTTCTAGTACGGGTACCAAACTCCTACTCAGTTCTGGAATAAAAAAGCATTTCCCTTCTCAACACCACTATAGCGTAATATATTCCTAAAGGAGTGTCAATTCAACTAGATTAGATTATTGGAATAGTAATCCGCTTTCCGAATTTCAGAAATTCTTTCACGGA
>CAYPZJ010000122.1:0-12453 GCA_964414635.1 uncultured Spirochaetia bacterium | reverse complement strand
CATGCATTGAGATTAATCGATTGAAATAGATCTTCGGTTCGCTCGGTGGGACCTAAATCATCAATCGAACTTGGAATCCCACCTCCACCCAAAGGTATCCGAGGAGCATTCATTTCAAATGGGACGTATGCATAGCTGATGAAAGGACCGAAAGCTAGCTCCAAGTCCTCGGTAAGTAAAATGCTGGTGGTATTCCGTAACGTAAATCTGTTTTGTTTGATAGAAAGATAAAAGGGTGTTCGGCTGATGGGGTCTTCGCCTGCTTGAAGGAACACATCGTATCGTAACCAACCGAACGTACTTTCGTTATACCAGTTGTCACTAGGAACATACTTCCAATTCATTCCCACCGAATAAAAATTACTATCTACTTTTCCTTCCCCAACCAGCAGGTCTTCATCGGTAAGCTCCCGATCCACATCAACTTCTGCTTTATCTTCAGAACCGATAAAGAATAAATCAATTTTATGATCTTGGTTGGGGTCCACGCTTATTTTTGCATAGATATCCCAGAAAAAAGGGAAGATTTCTAATTCGATGGGGAAGATCCGTGGAATAATTAAGTCATAATAGCTCCGTCGAGCGGATGCCATAAAATAGACTTTTTCACCGATGGGACCCTGAATAAAGAAATCCGAAGTCACCATATTCACATTGAATTTCCCTGATATTTTCTTTTCCGCTCGGCGTTTGGATTTGAGATCCATCACGCTTCCAATATAATGACCAAAACCAGGAGGGAACCCACCTGCATAGAAATCAATATTACGGATTAGTGCGGAATTAAAAACACTAACCAATCCCCCAAAATGGAAGATGCTTAATATAGGAATATTATCGAAATAGATGACGTTATCTTCTGGTTCCCCTCCCCGCACCACAAAAGCAGCCACTCCCAATCCCGCAGCGGGAATCGCAACCCCGGGAATGGAACCAATAAATTGACGGACAATATCACCCGCCCCTGCAGGAATCGTTTGCATTTCTTCCTGAGTTAGCGTAGTGCGGGATACCGCATGTTTAATCCGTTCGGCTGTTACCTCTGCTTCTGTGGGAATGTACGATTCGTCTTCCACCATCCGAAATATAACGGTCTCGGTTTCTTCAGGAAAGATGCGGGTTTCAGCAATTAACCGCCGGTAACCCGGATAAACCAATACAAATTCATAGGTTCCTTGCTCTAACTCAATTGAAAACTCACCAACTCCATCGGAATAAACTTGAATTCCTGGTCCACGCACATAAATAAGCACTCCTGCTAATGGAAATTCTTCTTCGCGATCCACCACTTTCCCAGTAAATGTTACACCTGCATACATCGTTAGTGGAGAAACCAAACATAGTAATCCAAGTACACCAAATCCAAGAAACCATTTCATGAAAACAAAAACCTCAAAAACGCGTAGGAACCAATTTATATCCCTGCGATGCCCTTGCATACCTTCAAACAATTTCTAATCAGGGCTTTGTGTCTATAATATAATACCAATCATCTGCTTTTGGAACCACACCACCTTTTTCTTATTACAAATCCTTGCCTTGACCTCGCTGTATTTTCCATATACCTTCGTGATATGAAAATGCTTATCCATGATCATCATCCCCAATGCGACGATCGGGTTTTTATCGCCCCCAGTGCTGATGTTATTGGGGATGTGCGGTTGGCAACCGATGCATCCGTGTTTTACCAATGTGTATTACGAGGGGATATTAATTATATTTCAATAGGGAAACGCTCAAATATTCAAGATTTGAGCTGTATGCATGTTGCGGATGCATATCCCTGTATAGTAGGTGATGAATGTGTCATAGGACATAAAACGATGTTACATGGTTGCAGTATAGGTTCCCACGTTTTAATAGGGATGAGCGCTACATTATTAAATGGCGTACACGTAGGCAATCACTGTTTGATTGGCGCAGGAGCGTTATTAGTGGAAGGAATGCAGGTACCAGATAGATCCGTTGTGATGGGTTCCCCAGCAAAGGTCGTACGTCCCATAAAAGATGCGGAACAGGTGATGATCCAAAAAATGGTTGAAAAATATATCGCGGTTAAAAATGCTCATTTAAAGGAGTTTGGTACCCAGTAGTATGAGTAAATGTGTATTAATTTATCGAGGCAATTCTGTAACTATCGTGTATAAAAACTCGTTATACAAAAAATCTTTGCTGTATGCAAGTTTCATCCTTTCATTTGTATTCCTTTTCTGGACTCCTGGCTATACTCAGGATACAACGTGGGAGATTCCTAATGAAATGAATCCAGAAACGGTGGAATTTGAATGGGTGATTCAACCTTTTTCCAATTTTACACTTTCGAGTGAACAACAAGAGGAATTAAAAGCATTGCTGGGTATCGATTCGTTAAATCACCCGATCATTCAACGCCACGGTTATTTAGATACGCGGTTTCGGTTTATTCATGCAGATTACCTTGCGTGGTTCGAACGGATTCTTAAAACCTTATCAAATCAACGCTATATTTTATGGGGGTATCGTCCGGACCCAAACAGTTTAACATGGGAAAGCTGGCAGACGCAATGCGAATCGGGGTTATCCCTTACCGATTTTTCAGTACCACTTCCCTATGATGAAGTGCAGTATATTATTACAGCAGGGAATACCCTCGAATATTTGGAATATAAAGAACAGGTAGATGGAATCAGTTATCCTTTGTACACCTTACAAAATACAACCTTTAAGCAATATCCTGCCTACCAACTATCCAAACGGTGGTATATCTCTGAATCGGGATTAATTCAAGCACCGTATCCTGTACATTTGGAATCGCTTTTAGAACAAAATGTTGTACTCAAACATCAAGTGGATATCTATGCGAATGAGGATCCAAGCCGGTTTTTTAAACACCCCGATCTAATCCCACGGGATCCCCCGATACAGCAGGTTTATTATCCTGTTTTTCCCATCGAACCTGGAGCCTATATTGAAGTGCGTTTTATATTATACAAGCGGAATGAGCAAATTTTTCAGGTAGAAGGATGGGTCAAAGATAGCCCCGTTCACCAACCCCTGCGGTGTTTATTGGAAGAGTATCAGGGAAACCAACTTCAATCGCGTATCTTTTTTAAACGGTATGTTGCAGGAACACAAGTCATAGCCGAAGGATTAAACCAGCTGGAAAATCGTACGTATATTCTCCAGGTTTTTCAACGGGGTAAGCAGACCCATCAGATGTATCATCCTGAATTGGTTGAACAGCAATTTAATACAGCCAGGGCTTTATGGGAACAAAGTGATGCGCCACCTCAGAAAAAAGACGCAGCGATCATGACACTACGGCTAGAACGGCATCTACGGTTATCGGAATATTATTACTACCAACCTCCCCCACTCGTACTACCCATATTTACTTCGTGGGATACTGATCCAGGTGATAAGCTCGAGTCTCACCAGAAAGCACTAATTGAATTAGAACAGGCTCTCGCGCTCTTAGATAAAACGCAACCGATTTATGAATCCTATTTTTATCGATGGATAAACATTTTATGTCAGCTAAAGCAGTATGATGAAGCGCAACGGGCATTGGGATTTAACGTACAGTTGGAACCACGGTTGAAATTGTTTCTTGAAGCGCAGCTCTTACACGGATTTGGTAAAACAGAGGAATCGATCGATGCGTTTTTACAGCTATTTGAACAGCTGCTACCTATTTTTTGGGACAGTATACCAGCCGAAATCCCTTCATTTCTTCCTACCTTATTCATTGGAACACTAAGTAATCTTGGCGTACTTTATTTTCAACAGGGTGCTCGTGTGAAAGCAATGCTTTACACTATAGTAGGATTAATCATTATTCAAAGTATTCAACAAGATGCTCAACAAATAGGTTATCCCTTGCATCGCGAACTCAGTACGATTTTTATGAATCTATCCCGAGGACTGGATTATTCGGAAGAAATAGCTGATGCTGCCTGGTATTTCCCATTTGCTATTCCCACTAAAGAAGAAGCGAACGACCGCACAATCATGCAGTTTAATCAATCGGTTTCACACACGATCGTGCTTCAACAAATACAATACGAACCGAATACGAATATTATGAAAGATGTATTTCGTACCTTTATGACCCATTTGGAACCGTATCTGCGATATATGCCTGGAACGTATCTGATTCGTGGGGGTACCTATGGGGATTCCCTAGAAGGAAATCCTGCAGTGGAATTGTCAAAACAACGCGAACAGATTCTAAAAACCTGGCTTATGGAATCAGGAGTTCCTGGAGATCAGATAGAGTTAGCCCATTTTCCAAAAACTCCTGAAGAGCAAGAACAACTGGGTGATCGACTGTATAGCAGTCCCACATTGATTTATTACAGGGTTACTTACGACGGATTTTTACAACTACTTCGGTTACTGGAATCCTGGACCCAACCCAATGAAACTATAGATTATCCTACTGGGGAGCATCATGGATCATAATCAATCCCTATCCCAGATCAACCCCCACAAAGAATCCCTTCCTCCTATAAAAAAAGGGATCTTCATTCTGTTTGAGGGAATCGATGGATGTGGGAAAACTTCATTGAGCAAACGTTTATGGATGGATTTGGGAATTTATTTTCCTGTAAACTGGTCTTGTGAACCAACTCGATCCCCTTATGGACAACGATTGCGGGAATCTTTCGCTTCCAAACGACTGGCTCCAAGGGAAGAATGTGAATTATTCGTTAAAGATCGGGGGCATCATGTCCATACCCTCATTCAACCCTGTTTAGATCAGCATGAGATTATTATATTAGATCGGTACGATTTTTCCACGCTTGCTTACCAAGGTCCTCAGGGTATTGGCCTCGATGATATCGTGCAAATGAATGCTGCTTTCCCCCATCCTGATTTAACATTCGTATTAGATGTATCTTTAGAACTTGGTTTGGAGCGGATCATGGAGTCCCGGGGTGCAATTAATAGCATGGAGACGCAGGAAACCCAAAAAAAAGCAAGGGATATCTTTCTGACTTATCCATATCCCAACAAAGTCGTATTAGAAAACGAAGGACCGTATATTACCGTGTATGAAAAAATTCTCCAGCATACATTCTACTCCATACTTTGTCCGATGCTCTGTACTGATTTCAGGGAATCCAATCATGATTGTCTGAATAATCAAAATTGTTTGTTATCAAAAATATACAGCCAGATTTTATCCCGTGCTGATCGTAATCCTTTTCATACGCAGGTGAATCCTGTGAAACGTATATACACGGCACCGCCTTCTACACATACATATGACCCTAGCAATCGTACTGGCGCTTAAAAAAGAAGCCCAATGGATTTTTCAACACTATGGATTCCGCAGGTTATCCGCCCCTTCATCAGCGAAGTTCTATACGCTGTCGGATAATTCGGAGCAGGATTCACTATTGTTATGCATTTCTGGAATGGGTCATGTCCGCATGAAATCATGTATGGTTTATCTGTTGGAACATCATGCGGTCGATGCAGTGGTCAATATTGGTACAGCAGCCAGCCTGGATCCTAACATCACTCTACATCAGATAGTAACACTCACCCACATCTATGATCTATTGGAATTTGAATCACAGCATGAGTCGGCTACCTTGGATAGCTATCCTTGTATTACATCATCCCTAAATTTAGCATCTCTCCTTAAGACCAGCCAATCTGGATATGGATTGAGTGTTATGAAACCGATCGTATCTGCATCCCATCCAATCCATTCGCTTGTTAAGAAACCTGGAGCTGTCGTAGATATGGAAGGAGCAACATGTGCCACTTATTGCTCCAAAGCAGGAGTTGCTTGGGGAGCCATCAAAGTGGTGAGTGATTATGGTGATGGACGTTCCTGGTTTCATTTCTTCTCATCCCTTGCGCGCATCCAGCAACGCATTGGTTTGGTATTTGAAATGTTACACTCCTTCCAGCTTTCCAACCGCCTGTTCTACCATGGTGATTAGATCACCTGAATCGATAAGATCCCGAATATCCGCCATATCAATATACAAAATCCGGTCGGAATCTACATGAGAAACACTACGCCG
This sequence comes from uncultured Spirochaetia bacterium, assembly GCA_964414635.1. Lineage (GTDB taxonomy): Bacteria > Spirochaetota > UBA6919 > CAYPZJ01 > CAYPZJ01 > CAYPZJ01. The sequence goes on along the minus strand of CAYPZJ010000122.1, from coordinate 6,430 downwards.
AATTATTTCATACGCTACTCGGGTACCTTCCCCGGGTACTTCTTCACAAAAATCCATCCCTTGTGCAGCACAAAGACATTCAATAGCAAGAACATGTTTTACATTCTGTAGAATCTGCCAGGCGTGTTTAGCAGCAATGGATCCCATAGAAACGTGATCTTCTTGCCCAGCCGAGGTGGGTATAGAATCTACCGAAGCGGGATGAGCAAGTACTTTATTTTCTGATACCAATGCAGCAGCCGTATATTGGGCGATCATAAAACCACTATTTAATCCACTTGCATTCGCGAGAAATGGTGGCAACCCGCTTACATGGGGATTTACGAGGCGGTCCACCGTCCGTTCAGAAATATTGGCAATTTCTGACAACGCGATCCCTAAATAATCCAAGATAAACGCTAGAGGCTCTCCATGGAAATTCCCACCGGAAATGACTTCCTCCTCTTCAGCAAATATAAGAGGATTATCGGTGGCGGAATTCAATTCCACATCCAATACGCGTTTTCCGTACCCAATGGTATCCATTATGGCACCATATACCTGGGGTATGCACCGCAAGGTATATGCATCCTGTACTTTTTCACAGCTTTCATGGGAAGCCATGATTTGACTATTCTGAACAAGTCGACGCATATTTGCAGCAATAGCTAGCTGCCCTGGATGGGGTCGAATAGCGTGTATTTTGGGATCAAATGCACGCGCCGTCCCCTTTAACGCTTCCATACTCATAGCAGCGATAATCTGGGCATGTTTTAATAATGTTTCCGACTCATGTACAATCAAACACCCCAAGGAAGCCATAATCTGCGTTCCATTTATTAAAGCTAAACCTTCTTTGGCTTGAAGTTCTAAAGGGTCAATTCCTACTTCTTTTAGGATTTTCCGAGCGGGAAACCGGCTCCCATCTTTAATGCATTCCCCCTCACCAACAAGTGCCAATGCAAGATGCGCAAGGGGTGCTAGATCTCCACTTGCTCCAACGGAACCTTGTGAAGGAATATAGGGATATACTTTTTTATTGAGTAAATCAAGCAAGCATTGAACCAGTTCCACTCGTATACCTGAATACCCTTTTGCCAACGCATTGGCTCTAAGTAATATGATTCCTCGAACAACATCCTCATCAAATGGATCTCCCACTCCCACAGCATGACTACGTATCAGGTTCTTTTGAAGCATTACCGCATCATCGGGAGAAATCAAAGTATTCGCTAATTCCCCCACCCCTGTAGTAATACCATAGACAATTCGTTTTTCGGTGAGGATTTTTTCTACGTATGCTCGAGATGCATCAATTTTTTTTATCGCGGAGGAATGGAGCTCGACTGGTTCGTATTGCCTGCTAACCCGCAGCACATCCGCGAGTGTGAGGGATTCACCATCAAGGTATATCATAATTTGCTGTCCTTATCTGAATTCGATTGGATGGTATCTGGGGGAATGCGATCAGGCATTGGGCGTTATCTTTTTTATATTCGCCTTTAAACCCTCGTGTTATCAGTATATCGGTTTCCGAGGAAGTAGGCAAGTAGTAAAATCGTTTATTAACTGAACTCCAAATAGCGGAACTATTTACTGGACCAATCATTTGGAAATGTTTGTCAACTATATAAAAAACAATTATACTGATGAAGGTGCGGGAATTGATACAACACATGTAATGGTTGGGATTTGGGTTAACTAGGCTTCGTACGATCGGTTTAATTTAGAACGCTGTATACGGGATTATGTATAAAAACGGGTGACCAATCCGATTGTCTAACGCAATCGGATTGAAATAAACAACCCAGGAACTGTTTTTAGGTAGATATAAATCGTATGGACAATGAACCAGGATATATCGAATTACCCCGGGGAGGGTTTTTAATCCAAACCCAGTTTGGTCCCCTCCAAATTGGAGTCCCACCTGAAACCATTAAAGATACCATGGTGATGCCATCGGGAGTACCCACCTACTATATCTTACCGCAAGACTTTTTTTATATCGATAAGGGAATCAGTGTAGCAGAGGTGGAATTCCCCTTATATTTTAATTATTACATAAAAAAAACGAAAACCCATCTCATAGTAGAGGAACATCGAATTCCGGATATTATCCAAGCGTTATGGGAATCCAATTTCGGACCGGAACGTATTGATTTGAGGGAAGAATTAGGTGATTATTACGATCAGGTTCAGTGTATTCCTGATTTAAAAAGCGAACTAGCCTATTTTCAAAGCACTTCTGATTTAGAAGACCTGGTAGAATTTATTACGTTAAAACAAGGAAAAGCCATTATTGATGGGGTACAGATTGAAATGCACCCCTCTGGTGATTTCACGATAATAGAAACCAACGGCAAGCGGATTGATGTCCCTGGGAAAGTGCGGTATCACTTGATTTATGATGTAGGAACTACGGGAACCAAGCCGTTTATTCCACCCCGCATGGGTATCACCTGCCTTGGACCCAGCCATGGGTTTGATCCTACTCAAAATACATCGGGATTTATTCTATGGTTAAACAACCAAGGGATCATGATTGATCCGCCGGTAGCATCTACCGAATGGCTTCAACAGTCCCGTGTGAATTTTAAATATATTGATTCCATCATTTTAACCCATTGTCATGCGGATCACGATGCAGGAACTTTTCAGAAAATACTTGCAGAAGAGAAAATTAATATTTACACTACACGTACGATCATGGATAGTTTCGTTCGAAAATATTCGGCGCTAACCCATCTTCCACCCGAGCGACTGTATGAAATGTTTCGCTTCCAACCTGTACTGATCGAAAAACCCATTACAATTCATCATGGAATATTCACATTTTTCTATGCGCTGCACGCGATTCCTACGATAAGTTTCAAGGTAGAATTTCGAGGGAAAAGTTTTGTCTATTCATCAGATCATCATAACGATCCAACCACTTTTAATAAATTGTATGAAACAGGCGTCATTTCTGCAGAACGTCGGGATCAATTGATTAACTTCCCATGGGATACCGATATCATCTATCATGAATCGGGACTTCCACCATTACATACTCCAATATCTTTTTTAAACGGGCTTCCCAAAGATATACAAAAACGAATAGTAGTCTATCATATTGCAGAAAAGGATTTTCCTGCGAATACTGATTTGTCCTTGGCAAAATTTGGGATAGAAAATACGCATGTAGTGGATGTGGATCCCTCTTTTTATGATGAAGCTTGTGATATTCTTCAGGTACTGGAAAAGGTTGAGTTTTTTAATCGATTCAATCTAAAAAAGGTATCGGAATTGCTTTCGGTTTTGGTTCAAGAGGAATATAAACAAGGGGATGTGATCTTTCAGAAAGGAGACGAAGGAACCAAATTCTATATTATTACATCGGGACAATTACGCGTCGAAGATTTGGATATTCATACGGTGAAACGTATCAATGATTATGATACCTTTGGGGAGGGGTCACTACTGACAGGAGAACCTCGGAATGCTACAATTATTGCTGAAACACCGGTGAACCTTATTACAATAGATAAAGAATCATTTTTACATTTAATACAAGATACAGACTTAGAAAACAAGCTGCTGGCTTTGGTAAAGCATCGTACCGAGCAGACATGGGATACACTTTGTGATAGCGAGATATTTGACAACACCACCTCTTTTCAAAAAACTGCGTTCGAAGCGATGCTAAAACCGTATGCGGTTAAAAAAGGGTATACTCTGATCCAACGGGGGAAACCATTTGACCGAGTATATTTAGTCCGTACGGGGAAAGTACGCCGGATATCCAAAGGGGAAGAGATTCGTATATTAGAGCGGGGGGATTTAGTAGGCGATATTACACAGATAAAATTTGATAAACCCGCAACTTCCACATTCATTACAGAAACATCCTGCGATTTATACTACGTAACACGTACGGAGATGGTGGAATACATTGAAACCTACCCCAATGTTTATATGACTCTTATATATAATGAACATTAACCATAGAACGAAGCGTGGGATGGATAGTGTCTGGGACGAATTCAATTCTCGATTTTCCGTACTGATTTGTATTAACGTTTTTTTTAAGGAGGAAACTATTTATGAAAACGGGAGTATCCTACATGGGTCATCACGATCCTGATCATCTTGCAACCGATCTGGATGCAATGGCGCGGCTTCACTTGGACGATGTATTGGTAGCGATTCAGGAAGTGGATTTTTTTTATGAAGTAGGGAAAGTCCAGTTCACTCCAACCCTAGCAAAAGAACGGGGAATCCGCCCCCTTGCTATCACTTGGGGATTGTTGAATTGTTTCGGAGGAGGACGATCCAGCCAATTTTTACTCAAAAATCCCACCTGCTTTCAGCAAACACGGGAGGGAACACTCCGAGAGGAAGGATGTTATGTTAACCCCGCTTCCATAACATATATTAAGCAACTAATCGATACTTTAGTTGAATACGGGTATGAAGGCTACTTCATTGACGAACCTACTGTTTTAGACTGTTTTTGTCCCGCGTGCCAGGATCAATTTCAAACCTGGTATGGACATTCGCTTATAGACAGCAATCCCAATCAGCAGCACGCGTTCCGTAAACGATGTGTGCTCCAATACATCGATACCATTGCTCACTATTGTATGGAAACCCACCCCCAGTTGGAAACGCAATGTTGTTTGATGCCTTCCGAGCAAGATATTTGGTATGAAGCGGCTCGAATCCCTGCGTTGAAAAATCTTGGGACGGATATTTATTGGGTCAACAATACTCGAAGCGTAGAAGAAATGACCCCCATGGTACGTGAGTTATCCGCCTTGTGCAAGGAATGGGGGAAGATCCATCATGAATGGCTTCAATGTTGGGATGTAAAAGCGGGTAATGAGCATCGCATCCGGGAGCAAGGGAAAATTTTAGTAAGAGAAAAGCCTGATGCCTTATATATATGGGCATATAACGCACAGCGGGGAATGAGTGAAACATGTGACAACCCCATGAAAGCATGGGCAGAAGTGGAGGGAATTTTGCGGGAAGCAAAGGGAGCTTGACGTTTTATTTACGTATTAGTATATTCTAATATAGGTATGATGTGGCGTATTTTCGTACCAAACTCACATTGAGATAGGTTTATTCGATGTGTTTAACGTCTTGATTACCTTCTAGGGAATCAACCACAAGGTAATGCGTATAACCTATATTTGGAGGATACTATGGCGTTACATAACATAACTCAAACGGAAGAATTGCAATCGGTTCTCCAGGATCCAGATAAAATGGTGGTATTAGGATTCTTTGGTGAGTTTTCTGAAGCCTCCAGGGAAGCCCACCCGGAATTTGAATCATTCAGTAAAAAGCATGCGGAGCTTGAAAGCTATCAAATTGATGTCCAACAGGTGAAAGGAGTACATAAAGCATTTCAGGTAGATCATGTACCCACGGTATTGTTGCTCAAAGGGAACAATATCATGCAACGTATCGTTGGTGCCCAAACTGCAGACTACTATGAATTAGCGCTGTTTCGTCAAGGACACGCACCGAAGCGGGATGGAGATGGGGAATCATCCCATTCCGTAACGGTTTATGTTGGTCCTGGATGTGTATGGTGTACCCGTGTGAAATCCTATTTGCGAAAGCGGGGAATCATTTTTAATGAAATTGATGTATCTCGGGATACCGCTGCTGCAGACCGTATGACCAACCGATCAGGTCAAATGGGGGTTCCCCAGCTGGATATTGATGGAACAATGATTGTTGGGTTTGATCAAAATCAAATTGATAGCTTACTTGGTTTGAGCCCAGAAAATCATTAGATTGAAAAAACGGATTAAAGGACTTGAAAGGAGAATATGAGGATGAAAATTCAACCCTTAAACGATTTGATACTTATTAAACTAGTTGAAGCAGATGAAAAAACCAGTGGGGGAATTATCATTCCAGATACAGCAAAGGAAGCCCCTGCTGAAGGAATTGTGGAAGCCATTGCTGCTGGTGCTTCTGAAGAAATCACCATTGGGGATCGAGTCATTTACCGGAAGTTTGCTGGGGATGAGATGAAGTTGGACGGCACGGATTATAAATTAGTTCCAGTAGGAGATTTACTGGCAAAGTATGCAAAATCCGATAGCATCCCTGAATAAAACCGGTTCATACTTGGAAAAGTAGGATTCAGTTTATTCATTATTTCGATACGATCCTATCCAATGAAATGCATGACTTTGAATACGATGGTGATTTTTTGGATGACTGTGATTGGTTTCACCAGATTCCCATCTAAGCTTAACGTTGGATGGGTAACGTGAATGTAAAGGTGGTACCTCGATCCTCCGCGCTTTCAGCCCAGATGCTTCCTCCATGCACTTCAATGATATCTTTTGCAATAGCAAGCCCCAAACCAGTTCCACCTGTTCCCGTTTTATCTGTTGTAAAAAAGCGGTCGAAGATTTTGGGTAGCGTTTTCTCGGGTATACCGATT
>CAYPZJ010000121.1:0-12508 GCA_964414635.1 uncultured Spirochaetia bacterium | reverse complement strand
TCATTCATGTAAAGAAAGTGGATAACGTCCCCATTTATGGACTGCTTCAGAAATGGATAACAGGATTTCATCCGAAACTTGAAACGGAATTTCCCCATGGTTATCAGAGAGAATAAAACCTCCTCCCGTTCCCGCTTTTGTGATGGCTTGCTTTATTTCTTCTTCTGCTTGGACTGTAGACCAAGTTCGCATCGCTACACCATTTAAGTTTCCTATGATCGATAGTCGTTGCTGTGCTCGAGATTTTATTATCCCTAGATCTTCCAGGCTGCTGGTTCCTACAACAGCCGCGCCAGAGTCTGCTAAATAGTCAAGTATCGGTAAACATCGCCCCGAAGCGAAATGGATAGCAATCGGTCCATTTATTTGAGATAACACTGTTTTGGTGATAGGGTATGATTTCGTTAGGTAGGTTTCACGGGAAATAATAGAGCTAGAGGATACTGGATCGAAGTAACAAATTGCTGTAGCACCTGCTTCTAATTGTGTTTGAGCCCATGCTACACAAAATTCCGAATTAAGTACCATCAAACGATCAAAAAACCGAGGGTGATGAAACATGATATCCAAATACGCTTCAAATCCCATTTGCATCACGGGTAAGGAAAGGGGAGACATGACCACTCCTATGATCGGCACTTCATCCCCAACATAGTGCTTTAATTTCTTGATGATGGCTGTTGTTTTCAATAAAGATGGGTGGCTCAATATATCTGATACCTCAAATTTTTGAAGATCCTTTTCGGTACGAATGATAGGGGCACCCGCATTGGGAGGCCCATCTTCCCGAAAGATAACCTCCCCCCCAAAAGCTTCGGTCTCTATAGCTGCGTATAAAAACCCCACAACACAATCATCGTTGTAGCGCTCACGCAATTTAAGTTGCCCTTCAACTACATACTCAGCCTTTGAGAAATAATCCGGGATAGATAGATTTAAAAGCGTTGCTCCGTGCATGGTTAGCAAGAGGAAAAAGGGAACCCGATCCGGCTCGTTGTATGCAAGCGTTGTTAAAACCCGTTCTAATGAAGTCATTCTACTGTTCCTGTGAAGGATTTGACAAGCTTTACCGCATCCGATGCAGATACACCAACGGCATCTGCACCAACCTCCTTCCAGAGATGTTTGTCAAAAATAAATGGTGCTCCACCCACAATAATGGAAACATCTGGAAGTTGCTTGGTAACCTCTTTGATTCGTAGCGCAGATGGAAGCATTAATGTAGAAATCAATAAAAGGCTGATTTGATGTTGTTTAACCTGCTTTACCAATGAATTAACTGTCTGACGCCCCAAATCATGTACTTCAATTCCCGCCACTTTCAGTACCGAAGAAACAATACGTTTGCCTAGCAGGTGGGGGTCCTCTAATACCGTTAATCCAATCGTATGGTGATGGTTAGCTGAAATGATTGATTCTGATGGAAGAATGGTATCCAAAACCTCTTCACAAATTCGCCCTGCCATATATATCTGTGCTAAAGCAACTTCACCTTCTTCCCATTGTTTCCCTATATCCTCCAGAACCATTACAAGAAGATCCTCCAGGGAACTCAGAGAAGACGATTCACGCATTGCATCACTAAGAATGGTTTGAACACCATCCCGATCCAGCGTAAGCAATGCATGTTTCAAATTGTTTCCTAATTCAGAAAGAAGCATAATTCATCCAATCCACTTCTAGATTATTCTTAAAACCACCTCATTAACCTAATCAACCTAAATGTCAATATGGTAAAGTGGACAACGGGTAGTACTACTCCCATCTTTAATACTATGTTGCATGCGCTTTCTTTACTTTGTTTTTCAGAGCCTTTTGGTGTTGAGACCGCGATCATGCCATGATGGATAAGATGGAACTGGTAAAACCTTCCTACTATAAAACGTAACGAAAAGTTAGCAATCCGGAAAGCATTCCAATCGGATATATGCGTATGAGGTCTTTTACAACAGGGTTTTATAAACAACGTACGGATATACCAATACCTATATAGTATCACACTATTTTACAATTGCGATGTATTTTTCGTATTTTCTCTTTTAAATAACCGGTTTTAGGAATGTAGCTTTGGGATAAATAATCGACCCATGAGAAGTTTTTTTACTTACGGTTGGGGAGCGGATTCAGTGCGACATAGTAATTCCATCCATCCACACGTGTGCTTTACCTTCATTCGTTATTTTTGTACTATTCATTCGTACCATATGAGGGAACAGAACATCAGTGATGTTTCCTTGTCTGTACCAAAATACATATAGGGTGATGCCAGGGACCAAGTGATGCAAACCATAAGTAATGGACTTACCATCATTCAGGGAGATGTACGCACAGAACTGCAACATTTAGATGCGGCTAGCGTGGACTTAATCATTGCGGATCCACCCTACAACGTGGGGAAAGATTTCGGGAATAATTTGGATCAACGATCCATCCAAGCGTATCGGGAATTCACCCAATCATGGTTAACCCCATGCCATCGTTTATTGAAACCTACCGGAAGTCTGTATGTATTTATGGGCGTCCGTTTTATTTCTTATTTGTATACCTTGTTGGAGGAGACGTACCACTATCATTTTAATAGCTGGATTTGTTGGTTTTATACTCAAGGGTTAGGGAAACGCAAAGGATATTCCCCACGGCACGATGACATACTTTATTTCAATAGAAGCTCAGATTTTACATTTAATTTAGATGCTGTTCGAATCCCACAAAAGTATTATCGGGCACGTAATAATATGCGTGGGGCGAATCCGGGAGACGTATGGGAGTTTAGTCATATCCACTACTGCCATCCCAACCGACAGAATCATCCCACTCAAAAACCAGAAGGACTGATCGAACGAATGATTCGAGCCTCAAGCAATGAAGGGGATGTTGTACTGGATCCATTTCTTGGAAGCGGTACAACAGCCCGTGTCTGCCAACAATTAAATCGATCCTGTATAGGTGTCGAACTGAATCCAGCATATATTGAAATGACCAAAAAAAGGTTGGAACAACCATTCGAGGGGTTCGATAGTGTTGATCCGCGTATGTTGCGGATACCCAAAGACTTACGAGATCCTGTTATCAAGGCGACTTATTTAAAGCAGCATGAATCGTGGTTCCTTCCACATACTCCCCATCCAAAACCATGGCATTTTTGGGAAGAAGAGTAGGCAAGTTTCTCCAACGCTACTCTTCTTTTAAACGCAACTGACGGATATCTTCTGCCTCAGCAACTTCTTCTGCAAATCGTTGCGCTGTAATTTGTTCGATAAACTGCTCATTGGAAACGGAAAGATTATAAAAATCCTTCATCATCCGATCGATTTCTTCCAAAACCCCCATCATTTGTTCAATCTGAACAACAGTCTTTGTAGCATGTTCAATCAGATTTCCCATAATAGAATCCACCTGTTCTGCTTGTTTATCCTGACTTTCAGAGATCTGTTCAATTTCTGTATTGGATTGTACAATTTGTTCCGTCGAATGGAGAAACTGATCCGAGGTTTTACGATGCTTTTGTATGGCTTGGGAAATATCTGCGATTTGTTTGGCAGATTCGGTTGATTCATTACGTATAACTTCGAATTGTTTGGAAATCGTTTGGGTAAAGGTTACTCCAGATTCCGTTTTCGCAAGCATATCCTTAACAAGATCCGTAACCTCCCGTGCTGTTGTGGATGCATTCCCAGCAAGGGAGCGTACTTCTTCAGCAACCACTGCGAAACCACTCCCCGCTTCTCCGGCATGCGCTGCTTCAATGGAGGCATTCAATGCAAGTAGATTGGTCTGTTTGGCAATGGATGTAATGGAAGCAAGCATTTCCTCGATATTTTTCGCTGAAACATCTATTTCTTGATTCGCGATGATTAATTCTTTGATATGTTCTTCACCCTTCGTAGCTTGATTTGCCAATTGGGTAATCAATTCCACTGATTTTTGTATAAATTCATCGATTTCTTTCAACTTATGTAATTCACTACGAAATTGGTGTGCATTCTCACCGACCAGATCCGACTGCGTACTCAATTTTAAACGAATTTCGCTTTGGATGCTATTCATTTCTTTGATAACATGACTTGTCTGCTTTCCCATATCTACTTGGGCTTGAAATACGGATTCCACATCGGCTCCCTGTACTTGAAGATTGGTCAACCTGTTATGAATTTCACTCGCCGTAGTTTTTAGTTCAGCGCTCATTTCTATCATTTTGTGGGATTTACCCATTAACGATTCCAATTCCTGGTGTTTGTTTTGGAGCTCCTGATTGTGTCCTATAATATCATCACGCATCCGGATCTGTAAGCGGGAAACAAGCATCATGGATAACCCAACCGCAGCGTACGTAATCAGTTTATAGATTTCCATTCGTGCACTAACAACACCCACCTGAAGCCCTACATCCTGTGGTGAAAAAAGTATTTGTCCATTATTGGAAAAGGCGATCAGAATTAGAATAACAAGTTCTCCCACGATGGCGATTCCTGTCATGATAAGCGGGACGCGCGGAAGATGTACGAGTCCACTCGCTATTATCGCAACAATGGTCAACCCTATCAAAGAAATATTCTCCAAGGCATAATCCGCATGGAAACCAGGTGAGAAAGCTAGTAAGAAAGTAATCACTTGAATTACCAACATATCAATCAAAAAGATTAGATAACGAAATCCACTTTGTAATTTACGTTTGCGATAGATATACCAATAAAAAGCAGTCGTTGCTCCATATCCCAAACTAGCCAACAGCAAAGAGATGATAATTATCGGTCCTACCAATCCGACATTGGCGACCATTCCAATTATTAATACGATACTAATGATTGATTTTACCTGGCAAGAAAACTTTTCATACCGAAATTTTGTTTCATTAACGAGATGTGTGATATCCATCGGTGATTTGCTCATCTGTCCGTTTCCTTCTGTCAGAATATATTCTATTTACATCATGAAAGAAATAAGTCTTACCTAAGCACTGGATTTCCCTGGGAATATCCTGGTGTAATCTGTATCTTTCATTCCCAAAGATTATGAAAATAATATATTTCTGAAGGATACTCCACCTGTTGGTTTTATATATTAAGAAATTATTAATAGAAGATTTGAGACACGTTCATTTGAATTCTTGGAAGGATCCCATTACCTTCCGAAGAGGAATTCATTTTCATCAGAATGGATTCCAGAGATATTGGATGACAGGCGCACGAACCTGAGAACGATCATCAAACAATGATAGATATGCGGTCTAGCATCCACTGTCGTTCCCCATTTTTTACTGGAAGTATAGTACGTACTAACAGTGATGGTTTGTATATATAATAAAACACATATTGAAAGGATATCGTATGGAACCCATGTTTAAAGGCACGAATGCCTACTCTTATTTATCCCACTTAACCGATGAAATCGGAATCCGCTTAGGCGGAACCGAGAACGAAAAAAAAGCTGCCGATTATATCGAATCCCAATTCAAGTCATGGGGAATGAAAACCTGGCAGGAAAGTTTCCCGATTCGTACCTATGAAATTCAATCAAGCAAAATCGAAGCTCTGGGCACGTCATCTTGGGAAATCCCCCACGAAATCGTTGGGATGAGCCATGATACACCCGACGCGGGAATTGAAGGTGAGATTCATTATATAGAAAACGGAGTGGAAGAACATATCACCCCTGCAATCAAGGATAAAATTGTATTGGTATTTGGGGGTACCAAACCCAAACTCTTCTCGAAATATATCGAATATGGAGCACGTGCAGTAGTAACGATTGAAAACAACCTGTTGGAATCCCCCATGCAGATTAAATTCCTACCTGAAGTGCGGGATCGATTTGGATCGGTTCCCACCTTTCGTATTCCATACCTCCAAGCCGTGCGTTTATTCAAAGAAGGGGTGACTCGGTTGCGACTTCACATGAAAACCAAAGAGTGGGACAGCACCTCTCAAAATGTAATCGGAGAGATCCAAGGTACTGAAAAACCGGATGAAATCATTGTTGTTTGCGGGCATTACGATACGGTTGTAAAAACGGTTGGAGCCAGTGACAACGGTGGAGGAACGGTTATCATGATGGAGTTAGCTCGCATCTTTGCTGAAAAGGGATCAAAACGTACACTACGGTTTATTGCCTTTGGAAGCGAAGAAATGGGTTTGCGGGGTAGTGTACATTACACCCAACAACTTAAAGAGAAGGCTCACGACGAGAAAGAGAAGGATGCCTTTGATAAGGAAAAAGATAAGACCGAATTGGATCAACATGTATTTTGTATTAATATTGATGTGCAGGGAGTGTTGATTGGGAGTGATTCGTGTTTATGTATTGGAGAACCAGAAGTGAATACGTCGGTACAGTTGTTAAGTAAAGAGATTGGAAAATCCATAAGCGTCTCCGACTCAATCATGTCCAGCGATAATACTGCTCTTTCGTCTACAGGAATTCCTAGTATTGCGTTCGCACGAAGTGGCGCCGCTACTGGATATCTTCATTCAGCCAAAGATACCCTCGAGCATTTGGATCCTATCGCGTTTGAAAAAACAGGGCGTTTTATCGAACAGTATATGGACCGCTATGTGGCGAATGCTTTTGCGTTTCCATTCGAACGGAAAGTTCCTTCCAAACTCAATGATGATATCCAGGAATATTTTGGAATGCAATTACGCAAAAGTTGGCTGGACGATCCCAAACCCAAGAAAAAAGAATAAACGGAGAACGATTTTTACCTGTATATCCTTACTACAGTAGATACTAATAACGACGGCAGCCTTTCTTTCCCAAAGGATAAGGATTGGAAGACACTGGATACAACCGGTTTTCTTCTCCTATAGTAATCCAGCGTAATAGTTCCGCCTGGTATGCTACACAGCGATCTTGATAATCAGGTACATTTGCTAGGTTGTATCGTTCCTCAGGATCATCGTTCATATTATATAATTCCTGTTGGACGTTGGAATTATTGACCACCGAATAAATATACTTCCAATTAGTATCGCGAACCATTTTCGTTCGGGATGCCTCTACCTGGTTTCTAATATGGCATAGTTGATCGGCTTCACAGAATACCATCTTACGCCAAGGTTGTTTGGAATCTCGACAGATCGGAAGCACACTTCTCCCTTCCATATTTAATCCCTCTATGGCTATTCCCGCCATTTCACAAACCGTAGGAGCGATATCAATCTGACTAACCAGGTGTTCTAGTTTAATACCCCGTGCTAAATCTGGGTTAGAGAGGATAAACGGAATTCGTACTGCGGGATCGTATAGAAAGGTTTTTTCCTGCAATCCATAATCAAACATGAGATCCCCGTGATCGCTTGTAAAGAGGATGGTAGATTGTTCGAGTAAACCCGTTCGATCCAAGGTGTCCATAATTCTGGCAATATTGTGATCCACTAGATTTAATGAAGCATACACTCCCGCCCGATAATGATGAATTTGTTCAGTTGAAACATTCCCCATCCAAGCGCGTGCGGCTCGCTGCTGCACATCGGATTTAGGATATCCTTCCTGCGAAGGTTCTCGTGGTGGTGGTGTAGTTTTCTGTAGGAAATGTTCCAACCGTTCGGTTTTCACACTCCCATGACCATGTGGTTCTACAAAGGATACAAACAAGAAAAAAGGTTGCTCCGTATTGGATAGCCGGTCTAATACCTTACATGCTTTCCATCCCGTCCAATTAACCTTGAGATGTTTATCTGCAAGGTTATCTGGGTGGAGAGCCGCCTGATCCGTTTCCCAGGTAGATCCTTGAAAGGAAACGATTCCTTCCTCTTCTAAAAAACGAATATAGGCATCCTGTTTACCCAATTCGGGTGTTAAATGGTTGTCAATCGTTACGTGGGTTTCCAGAGCGCCTAACGAAGAAGCAGGGGGATACCAATGGGTTTTACCAATGATACAGGTATAATATCCGTGTTTTGAGAGCAACGCAGGAAGCAACGGGATACGTTCATCCATATTCATATGGATATGCGACATCTTCCCGTGGGTGTGTGCATACATCCCAGTCATCATACAAGCACGGGCAGGGATACAGGGGGAAGCCGCCGCATACGCTCGGGTAAATTGAATGCCATTTTTGCTTAGGCGGTCAAGTGTAGGCGTAACCTGCAACGGGTCCCCGTAACACCCAAGATGCTGAGCACCAATCATATCCGCACAAATAAGAAGAATGTTCTGTTTACGGTTCATTCTAGTTCGATACAATTACGTAACGTAGATTCAACTCCCAAACTACGTGCTAAAAATTAAACAATGTTTCCAGACTCAATTCTGTAACCGGACCATAGGCTTCTAACCCTTCCAAATCAACAAATTCTCGGTTTCCTAAAACTAAGATGGTATACTCTTTTCCGACAATATGTTCTTCAAAAAAGGTTTCTACATCCTCAAGGGAAAGGGTTTGAACTTCTTTGTAAATATCCTCTCGGATATCATGATCCAATCCCATCTCTTGTAGTTGTAAGTAAGACATATAGATAGAATCTTTGGTAATACGTGCACTTTCATAGGTGCGTAATATGGAATCCTTGGTTAGGTCAAAGAATTGAGGAACGGCTTTAAAATTAGTAAACAGGTCAAGCATTGCATCAATCGCCATCTGTGATTTATCCCATTGGGTTCCGATGTATCCAAAAACATAATGATGCTCCTCGGGTCGGGGAGGCATGGTAAATCCTGCCCAGGCGGAATACGCCAGCGCTTTCGATTCCCGAATTTCTTGAAATACAATAGAGGACATATTATTCCCAAAATACGCGTTAAATAATTTGAGTTGGGGTAGCAATCCTGCATCGAATTGCTGGTCTTTTGATAGCAATACGATTTCTGCTTGAACCAAATCCATATGGGTGAAATACACCTGGGTGGATTGCATATCCAACTCGGTGTATTCCTTCATTTCTGGGTAGGGATTAAACGAACTGGGAACATCATGGTAGGTTGATATTAAATCCGCTACATTTTCCATCTTTCTCGGTCCATAATAAAAGATGGTATGTTCATAGTCCAACAGCGATTGAATTCGTTGGGTTAACTCTTCTGGGTTTAAAGCCACAAGTTCTTCAGCCGAAACAATATCCCTAAATGGTGCATCGTCTCCGTATTTTGCATAAGTATACATTCCAGCCCAAAGCACTTGGTCCTTATTCTTTTTTTGATTCATTCGATCCATTAATATTCCCTGAATCATTTGTTGATACGCTTCGGTGTTGGGTTCTACATTTCTTAACAAGTGCTCAAATAATCGAATTCCGTCTTCAAGTGAGCGATCCAACCCCTTTAAGAATACAATACAATGAGTCGAATCCGATGAGACATCGAGTGAGATTCCATATTTATAGAGTTCTTTCTGAAAGGCGTCTGGACTATACTCTTGCGTACCGAGATATGGTAAATATTCCAGTGCCAGCGGGAGTTTGATATCATGGTATTTCCCCATATCTAGTTTAATAGCCAGTTTGAAAATATCATTAGTCGTATTCTTAATATAATGAAACGGTACTGTTTCCTTAATTTGAGACCGTTTGATAGCGGTATCATAATCTATGAATTCCGGTTCCATGCGTTCAGTGTCCATTGCAGCAATGGATTGGAAAAATTCGGAATGTGCTTCCCGATTGACTTCCAATGGCGTAAGTTCGGGTTTTTCTACCCGCACTTTGTCCTGGCTTTCACCCGTGCGTTTGTATACCACCACATAATTATCCTTGAAATGCTGTTTGGCAAATGCCACCAATTCGTCCTTGGTCACTTGCTCCAATTCATCCAAAAATCGCAGTCGATCCTGCCAGGAAACATCAAACCCAAAACTACTTCCTAAAAGCCAAGCACGATTGTGTTCCATTTGTTCGATTTGATGCAAACGCATGTCATTAATAACGGCGGTCATTAACCATTCGTCAAACTCACCCCGTTTGACTTTCTCCAACTGCTCCAGTAGGAGATCGCGTACTTCTTCCAGCGTTTGACCTTCCCGAGCCATTCCATGGAGAATATACGCTCCATAGTCTTTAAAAAAATAAGGATAACTGGCTGCGTGTAATACTTTTTGGGTTTGATTTAAATTCAGATCAATGAGTCCTGCTTTTGCATTACTCATAATCATATCGATTAAGGTCACCATTTTCTCATCAACTGTATTTGTACCATGAAATTGAAACCCAATCCGTAGGAATTCGGCGGAAGGTCCATAAATGGTCTTTTCTTTTATTTCAGTGATTGGATCAGCTGGTTGCAATTCCAAGGGAGGGACTTCCTTTTCCTTCCATGCTTCTAGATGGTTTTTTACCTGAAGGATGGCTTCATCCATATTCATATCCCCTACCAAACAGATCGCCATATTATTTGGAACATAATAGGTATCGAAATACTGGTGTATCTGCTTCATGGATGGATTTTTTAGATGTTCAGCTAATCCGATCGTAGGTTGGGTTCCATAAGGATGATGGGGAAACAACTGTGCACTTAATATATCGGTAATCCGTACTTCATCTCGATCGTGCCATCGGTTGAATTCGCTATAAACGACTTCCAACTCTGTATGAAATAGCCGCAATACTAAATCCTGAAACCGCTCTGTTTCAATCAATAACCACCGTTCCAGTTCATTGGCGGGAATCGTATTGACGAAAACCGTCATATCGTCCATCGTAAACGCGTTGGTTCCAGTAGCACCCAAAAGGGAAGCTAATTGATCATACCCATTCGGGATTGCATATTGGGCTGCTTCATAGGATAGAGTATCAATCTGTTGATAAATTGCTTTTTTTTCTATGGGATCGGTCGCCTGTTTATGTGCTTCATACAAATCAGCAATTTGGTCGATAAGTACCTTTTCTGCATCCCAATCCATCGTTCCAATCTCATCGGTTCCTTTAAACATCATATGTTCTAGATAATGAGCCAATCCTGTGGAATCAGCGGGATCAAACTTAGAACCTGCTTTCACTACGATATAGGTATCAATTTCGGGTTTGTCATCATCCACAGATAAAAATACAGTCAAACCATTATCCAATGTATAGATCCTCGCTTTTGCTGGATCGTTCGTCACATAGGTATAAGATAAACCGTTATTATCCTGTGCTGTTTTGGAGATATATGTTGGGGTTGCTTCTGTTGTTTCGGCTGAACTGAGTGCAGATGAATCATGTGTAGTCTGATCTGTCCCACCGCATGACATTCCAATGAGAAAAAGGATTGCTAAAGCAAAAAATAAGCGAAAAGGCATAATAGGCTCCTTACTCCAACCACGTTGAATGGAATCGTGTGCCAATAGAAAAGTAGTAAAAGAATAGGAAGGTGCAAAACGTAAAAAGATTTTTGGCTTGGACAAAAATAGAGAATTTTTGGTATTTGACTTTGATATAAAACTTCGCATCCACCTGGTTGTGGCTTTTTGGTAGGAGTAATTCATAAATACTTGTGCTTTACCCGAAAATGAATACACATGTGATGAAGATGTCTATGTTTACATTCGTGTCTTTATTTTGTATATTTACGCACGTACCATAGCGATGAGAACGAGTTAAAACCCCACATGTATTCACAAGGATCATCCCATGGATAAAACCCAATTACTCCGTAAAGTTAATCTATTTGCCTCTTTGGCGCAGGATCGACTGGACGATATTGCGTCCTTAATGAATGAATATACCATTCCTGCTAACCATCGAATTATGACCGAAGGGAAAACCAATTCCGCCTTCTTTATTATTATTGAGGGTAAGGTCAAGGTTTGTTTGAAGGAAAAAGACAAAGAGGTAACCATCGCTTCGTTAACAAATGGGGAATGCTTTGGAGAGATGTCTTTAATATCTGGAGATCCTGCTTCTGCTTCTATTATTACAGAAACGGAATGCTCGTTTTATATACTAGACAAATCTGATTTTGAACAGATCCTCGATAAATATAACGATATCTATTTCAATATCGCCAATGAATTATCCCATCGTTTAAATATTACCAACCATGGATTGCGGAAACGCATTGTAGAATTAGATCACATCAATGCCAATTTAGAACAATTGGTCAAAGAAAAAACACGGGATTTGGAATCCCGTAATCGTGAATTACAAGATATCCTCGCGAATATTAATCAAGCAATCTTTACAATCAATGATGAAGGACAAATCAAGCACGAATATTCCCAAATGACAGAAACCATCTTCCAAACGAATCGGGTAGCAGATCAAGATTTTACGAACATCCTTTTCCCAATGGGATCAGAAACCAGAGAGATTATTTGGCGGGAGTTTGTTGATAAAGTGTTCCAACAATCATATATAGCGAGGGAAATCTGTCACAAAGATCTACCAGAAGAAGAATTTGATTTTGAGTATAAAGATGAGAATGGTCGTATTCGTGTGAAAAACCTAAATATGGTAGTTGAACCTGTTTTTGGGAAGGATGAGGAAGAAACAGAAACCTTAAAGGGGTTGATGTTTATTGTCCGGGATATGACAGAAACGTATGAATTAAAACAAGCCATCCAACAACGCGATCAGGAGTTGGAGGAAAACGCATC
>CAYPZJ010000120.1:0-12512 GCA_964414635.1 uncultured Spirochaetia bacterium | reverse complement strand
AGCGCTTGATTGTATCTGCCCAGTTTTTGAAGCAGACTTGCCCACTCTACACGTGCTGTGGGATAATTCACATTAGAAGGAAAAGACTGTTTCAGCACTCTAATGGTACTCTGATACAAATTCATAGCGCGATCAAACTGTCCAAGACTTGTATACATGTCGGCTTCTCGAATCCGAGCAATTTGATACTCCAGGGTTTGGGTTCCATTCTGTTCCTCAAACTCCGTACATACATGAATAATAAGTTCCAACGCCTGACCCGTACGTCCCATTTTATGATATAATAATGCCAAGGAACTTTGAATTTGTCGTCGTTCCAAGGACGCGATATCATGCGCATCGATTAATTCCAATGTACGGTTTAAGCATGCTTCGGCTTCAGAAAAATTACTTTGATCCATTTCTAATTGCGCTTTAAACTGAAACAATTGGCTTAACGCAGCTGGGTTGATCGGCTGTAGAGATTCCTCGATAGCTATACCTTTGGCACAAATATCTAAACCTCTTGGAAATTGTGCTAGCCGATGATATGCTGCAATTAAGTATGTTTGGATATACCGGTAGTTTTCTAACAGCGTAGAATCGGGTATCGTATTTTTTGCAAATAGTGTTTCGATATAGTTATATAATTGCGCCCACTCAGTTCGATAGATATCGAGAGCTTGCTGATACCATTTCAAGTACCAATAGGATTGTGCTAGTAATACCTGTGTAGTATAGGTATCTCGGATACCTAATAGATCCAACGCGGTAGCTAATCCCTCTTCATAGTGTTCAGCACGATGTAATTCCTGAGTGAGATATTCTAACAGCATAGGATAAATGATATCACCTACGCAATCTACTAAGCCTTCCGTATCCTTTTTCTGTTGGGCTTCAATTAGGGTTCGCCACTCTGTCAAGAGGTGAATGCGCTGTTCTTGGTCAAAATATTCTTGTGGATCGGTTAGAATAAGGAAGAATCGTTCTGCCAATTCTGGAACCCCATCACATAAACTCCAACTAAAGTCTAATGAAAGAAAATGTGCAAACATCTCGGTTAACGATTGGTGATCCTGGTTTTCAGCAAATAGGGTTATCATTTCATCATATAACGAGCCCAATTGAGAACGATTCGTTTCCGAAAAAACAGAGGAGGTAATCGCAATCGTATGAAGAAAACTTTCAATTTGAAAACGAAGCGTTTCCATTTTCCCTGCTTTCAGACTTTCAACCATTTGGTTAAATAATGCGGAATAATCCGCTTCGGATTCGGTTAAATCTATGGTATCGGTTTGCTCTAATACTGCTACATCCTGTGATTCGTTTTCTGATGGTTGCAAATGATCTTGTGAGTAAAGGAAGCTGGATATAAGAATATTAGCAATCAGTACAAAAAGAGCACCTATCCATCGTACAACTAGCATGTGAATTATTCCTCCGAATAGTGTACCACCTTAAGGTGGATATAGTTTAACACACTAGGTTCAAAAAATAAAG
This sequence comes from uncultured Spirochaetia bacterium, assembly GCA_964414635.1. GTDB lineage: Bacteria > Spirochaetota > UBA6919 > CAYPZJ01 > CAYPZJ01 > CAYPZJ01. The sequence goes on along the minus strand of CAYPZJ010000120.1, from coordinate 11,033 downwards.
CAGAATAACCCCTCCTTGCATACGATTAAGTGTGGTTGCATCCTTAATGAAGTGTTGTTTGCTCTTTTCTGTTGATTGTGTTTTCTATAGGAATTGTAATAGCTTTTGTAATACAACTGGTTAACTTAATTGATAGGTGTCAGTCAAGAAAGAATTCGAATAAGAATAAAACCGTTTGAGAAATGGTATAGGAGCCGTCGGATGGATAGCTTTGGAAAAGACTAGCTACATTTGTTTTTTTTTTACCGATTGGATTTAACCGTCAACCAAGATCAGAAGAAATAGATGATAGAATACCTTGCTTTTTTAGTCGGGAGTATTATCATTCCCTATGAGCTGCAATAGCTCGAGATATCGTTTAAGCTAGGAATATCGATTATGAAGCGAACCACTACCTTTTTTGTGTTACTGCTCGTGTTCAGCCTGGGATGGATTCCATTCGCCTACGCAGAAAATCCAGAATCAAGCAATGATGAAAAACAAAATACGCTGGACGATTTTCGTTTTAAAATAGCCTTTTTACCGCTTAAAAATGCAGATCGAGATAAAGATTATGAATATCTTGAAACATTCATAATGGAGGCTATTTATACATCTATACAATCCCAAGAAAAATTTGATGTGGTTCCTATTGAATTAGGTAAGCGTGTAAGTATCCGCCATCGCATTTCTTCATGGAATATTGATACCGAAGAGAAGATGCTGCGGTTATATGATGAAACGGGAGCGCACTTGGTTTTATTTGGAAATTTTGAAGTAAATCCCGATGATGAAATGCTTAAGATAACCGTTAAAATGCTTTCACTGCTTCGTGGGGAAATTGTATTTGATAAAACCTTCGAATCATCGAGTGTTTCTATTTATGAAACGGTGGATGAAATTGCGTTTGATTATACCGATATAATCGTTGAAAAGTACGACCCTCAATCAGGAACGGCCTTTGAAGAGGAAAAACAGCTTCGTGAAAAATTGAAACAACGTGCTGAATCCATTCGAAAACGTAATTTGAAAACGTATTATTCTTCTGGGGTAGGTTTTTCAGGAATACGAATAGGACCCCTAGGTGTGTTTTCCCTCCAATTTAACACGGGAGCTAACGAAACCCTACACTATGGATGGGGTTTTGGGGGTACTTTGGAGTTCTATTTTTTAAACGTAGATTTGGGGTTGGATACCGATATTGGATTTCGAGTGGATGTAATGGAACATATTCGTGGATTGAAATGGAACGTAACCCCCATGGGGAGCACACAAGAGATACAAGGTTTAATCTGGGCTGATTACTTGAGTATTCCTGCAGGTTTAAAATTTAAAACCTCACAAGGATTGGATGTAGGAGCGGGATGGATTAACATAGGGATAACAGCGGGTGCGGTGGTTAATGTTCTGCTAGGACGTTCCTATTATAGTCAAACCCATGGAAAATCATATCATTTTTATAATGAAACACGATTCCAGGAAGTACTCGCTACTTTTGATAGCAATTCATCTGTGGACGATCTCGCAATAGCAGAAGCACAAGGATTTTTCTCGTATAATATTGGTTGGATGGCGGGTATATCATTCTCTTTCTTGTTTAATCTTGGGGAAATCACGCTGGAAGCACTGTATATGCGGGATATTATCCCAAGTCTTAACCATGATACACTTTTTATTCCCATGAGTGTAGATACCGATGTGATTCCAGAGTATGATATTCCACTCCCAGATCGAATTATATTGCAATCCATTCGGTTTTCCGTGTCCTATACGATTCCATTTTATTTGTTCTCAGGACGCAAGGTATATGACCTTTACAAGTATGATAAAGAGGGTAACGAAAATGAATAATATAAAGCAGCATGCCACCTTCCTTTTTCTAGTCCCATTTCTGATGGTAATCATGCTTTCTGGATGTGCAATTCATACAGGAGAGCCAATTCCACATCCTTGCCAACCGAATCAGCCTTTTCTTTTTTGTCCTCCCTATACAGATATCAACTTACGACAATGTGTCTTAAACACCGACTTATTATACATATCAGAATTAACTTCCCTCTCGTGTTCCCAATCCAACATTATTGACTTGAGTGAATTGGGTAGCCTTGTTGCATTATCGGAACTAAACCTGTCTGGAAATGCTGAACTAAATCACACCGAAGAATTGAGTACCTTAATTCAATTACATATACTCAATCTAGCGGAAACGGGTCTAACGGAATTGGTGGATCTGGAATCCCTAACACAATTAACCCATCTTCAAATCCAACACAATTCAATCACCTCGATAAGTAGCTTAGCAGGACTATCCCAACTGCAGGTCCTTGATGCTTCCCATAATGCAATTTCGGATGTTACGCTGCTTTCAGGATTAACGCAATTGAGATCACTAAACCTAGCATCTAACACGATTACAACTGGTGTAGCCAGCCTTACTTCTCTTACCCAACTTACTCAATTGGACTTATCCGATAATTTTCAGATTCCATGTTTAGATCTAGACACCCTTGAAACAACACTGGGTTCCGTTTTAATTCGTCCTACAACATGTATCCCTTGAATCGACAGGCTTTACTGTATTCAGATGGAACAACTATAATTGCTTCTCACGTAGTGTCACTTTTTAGAAATAAGAATGGGCGATAATTATTCCAACCTAAGAATATATACTAATGAGACCTTGATTTTTTTCAGTAATTTATATATTTTTTCAAGGTATGGGAGCACTATTTTTGTATTATATTGAGAGTTTTTCCAAATCATTGAAATCCTATGCGTCATTGCGTATGGACGCGAAGCAATCTCTTTTCGAAACGATGATTACTTCATCGCTTCACTTCTCGTAATAACGAATACAACGATTAGGAAAAATTTCATTACATTGCATCCAACTGATTCTGGGAGATTGGAATTACCATTCGAATTGGATGGATTCATATGCTTTTGTGCTCTAGAACCAATCAATACTTAATCATACGCCCTTATGTATTAACAGAATGTATTATTTTTCGGTTGAATACCTTCGGGGTATGGTAGTACAAGGAGAATGTATGGCTAATATTAAAGGCACCGAAACAGAAAAAAATTTACTAAAAGCGTTTGCTGGTGAATCCCAAGCTCGGAATCGATATACTTTTTTTGCTGGACAAGCCCGTAAAGATGGCTATGTACAAATTGCAGAAATCTTTGAAGAAACAGCAAATCAGGAACGCGAGCATGCAAAACGCTTTTTTAAACAACTTCAAGGTGGGGATCTTGAAATCACAGCGTGTTTTCCAGCGGGTGTGATTGGCAGTACAGCGGAGAATTTGGAAGCGGCTGCACAAGGCGAAAATGAAGAATGGACAAGCATGTATCCTGAGTTTGCTAAGACGGCACGAGAAGAAGGTTTCCAACATATTGGAGAATTATTTGAGGCTGTTGCGATAGCAGAAAAGCATCATGAGAAGCGGTACTTGGGATTGTTGAAAAACGTGAAAGAAGGAACGGTATTTCAGAAAAGCGCTTCTGTTGTATGGCGTTGTCGTAATTGTGGGTATCTCCACGAAGGAACCGATGCTCCTAAAGCATGTCCAGCGTGTGCCCATCCTCAGGCACATTTTGAGCTGCATTGTGAAAACTGGTAATTCAAAATCTGGAAATGGAGGGCATCTATGAATAGCAATTCAACCATTGATGAACGAGCCTTGTTTACTATTAGTGCGGGGCTATATGTAGTCACATCTTATGGTAATGGGAAATTCAACGGGATGATATCTAATTCTGTAACACAAGTAACTGCTGAACCGCTACGTGTTGCAGTGAGTATAAACAAGGATAATTTCAGTCATCAGCTTATCACAGCAAGCAACGCGTTTGCTTTTACAATTTTATCACAAGAAGTAACCATGGATCATATCGGTATTTTTGGTTTTAATTCGGGGAAAGATCAGAATAAGCTTGAAGGTATCGCATATGAAACAGGTCAAACAGGATGCCCTCTGATTCTAAATTATGGAGTATCGTGTGTCGAAGCAAACATATTTAGTAAAGTGGATGTGGGAACCCATACTACTTTTTTTGGAGACGTGGTTTCAGCAAAGGTGATATCGGAAAAACCCCCACTTACCTATGAGGACTATCATAAGGTCAAAAAAGGGATTACTCCGAAAAATGCTCCGACATATCGTGGAGAACAAATGGAATCGGCTTCCCCACAGGATACAGCCACCTCGCTTTTTAAGTGTTCTGTTTGTGGTTATGAATATGATCAGACACACGGTGATCCAGACCAAGGTGTATCAGCAGGGACACGTTTTGAGGATTTACATAGTGATTGGGTCTGTCCTATTTGCCAGTCTCCCCAATCCAAATTCAAACCAGTATAAACGGGGCTTAATTGTTGGAAATGGGTGGGAATACCTGCTTGCGCTTGCTACAAAACATCGTTTCCCTTATCATGTTTGAATAGGTGTAGTTTGAATTCTAATTCCTGTTTAAGAGCTGTGGGATCAACCTGTCCCTGTGTTTGTTTCATAAGTAGTCCCATAAAAAATCCCAATACTCCCGTTTTCCCTGCACGAAAGGCTGCAACTTGATTGGGATGTTCTTCAAGTAGCTTATCAATCAGGGGTTGAATAGTGGAAAGGTCGGTAACAACAGTATATGTATTTTCGGAAAGCAATGTAACAGGATCTCCATCTGGTTCTATTAATCGAGGTATCATGTGTTGCGCTTGTATTCGTGTTAACCGTTTTTCAGAAAGCAATTCAAGTAAAGATACCAAGCGTGTACTTACTTTCTGAAGTGTGTCTTGAGATAACGTGTGTATGGGTATCTTAGGTTTTATCTCATATATGATCCAATTCGCCAGGGTAGATGGCGTTTCTTTCTTGAGTTTGGATACGGTAAGGATGAAAAAATCGAACCCGATTGGATAGTCAATAAAAAAGTACGCCTGTTCCGGAGTAAGTTGATACTCAGTAATACAAGTTTTCATTACCTGGGTTGGAAGCATGGGAAGCAAATGACGAATTTCCTCTATCGCTAAATCTGAAATGTGAATATGGGGGAGATCGGGATCAGGACAATACCGATAATCGGGTGTACTTTCTTTCGCTCGTATTGAATATGTTTCGTTTCGTTTTGGATCATAGGATCGTGTTTCTTGGAGGATGGGTTTTCCTTGTTCCATTAGGTTTGTTTGACGCTTAATTTCCCATCGCAAGGCTTGTTTTATATATCGAAAGGAATTGAGATTTTTAAGCTCGACACGATTTCCAAAAGGATGCGTGGGACTTGGACGTACCGATATATTCGCATCACAACGAAGGCTACCCTTTTCCATATCGCCATCAGATATGTTTAAATAGCGAACGAGGGAACGCAAGCTTTTAAGAAATAAATCGACGGTTGCTGGTGAATGAAACACGGGTGCAGTTACTAATTCAATCAACGGAACACCACTTCGGTTTAAATCCAGCAAACTTCCTTCCAATGGAAGCTGGGTATGATTATGAATCATTTTTCCTGCATCTTCCTCCAAATGAAGTCGTGATATGGGAATAAAAAGTGTGTTCAAAGGGGATTGTGGATCGCTTATCTCAATCCTACCTTCTTCTGATAAGGGTTTAAAATATTGTGTGATTTGATAACCTTTAGGTAAGTCCCCATAGAAATAGTGTTTTCGATCAAATTGTGAAATTCTATTAACTCGAGCACGCAAGGCTACCGCCAGTTTAAGACCTTTTTGGACAGCCTCCATGTTTAATATTGGTAGTGCCCCAGGATAACCTGAACAGATAGGACAAGTATTGTGATTGGGAGGGGCATCCGTGGTGTTTGGACAAGTACAGAATAATTTGCATTGGGTATTCAATTGAATATGGATTTCCAAGCCAATAACGGGTTGTGCCATTTTAACCAATATCCTCAAAGCCTTTGAGGGGATGAGTTACCCATAAAGGGATAAGGTACGTATCAAAGTAATGGGAAATCATCGAATTAGCAAAACGATGAATCTTTTTTTCTTATATTGGTTGACACATGGCAATGCTTACAAACGCCAGACTCAATTCTACCGTAATGCAAACAATTCATGTGATTCCATTTGGTTAGATTGGACAGCGGTGTTAATTTCAATAGAAAGATAAAAGGATTTTTTATGAAACCATACATACTTTGTGTAACGTTTGGTATGATTTTGATGCTCGGACTATACCATTGTGGGTGTCCATCGGATCAGGCGGTGAATAATCCGGTTGATCTTCCTACCAATCACTGGACCGAAAAAATAGTGGAATCTGAAGAGACAAATGAAACCTATTCCTATTTAGAACTTGAACCCACGAAAGAGAATTTGCCTATATTGGTACTTGTTCATGGAATGAATATCGGTCCATGGACATTTCGCAATGTCGCAGGATTAGCTGAACAGTTTCATGTCTATTCCTGGTCTATTCCCGATTCATCCGATTTTTATGAAGGAAAACCCGATGATATCCCGAAAGCCTTCGCAGATTATCTAAACACGATGGGATTTGAACAGGTTCTGCTTGGTGGTTACAGCATGGGGGGTGGAATAATTTTGCGGGTTCTTTTTCATTTGGATTCAATCAAGGTAAACGGAATGATTCTCATGAATACACAAATCCCCAACCTTACAAAGCGGGATATCCGAGGGTTACAACGTCTTGGTCGGTTCATGTTACGGAAAGATGATGAAGATCTGATATGCCTCATTAAACGTCAGGTTCAAGAAGAGCAAGAAGAACATGCAACGATGAAACCCGAGCAAAACATATTTTCTGTTTTTCAACTTCCTTCGGTCAGCTACTACCGTGCGGTATTTCGGTCTCTTGCCCATGCAGATGAGAAACATGGAGCGGAGTTGGTCACCTGTCCCACCCTAATCATACATGCATCAGAGGATGAGTCGATTACCAAAGAAGCACCAGAAGAAATAAAACAGTTTATTCCTCATGCCCGTATTGTCATTCTGGAAGGGCTCCATCATGATGGCATTTTTATGAATGGAGAATTATATACACAACACATTATCAAATGGTGGCAAAACAATACCGAATCTTCATAACCCTAGCGATTCTACACGAACAATCTCAGCACCGATTTGCATCTATTTCAATTCAAAATTGTACCCATAAAATAAGGATAACGCCAGCTGAGCTAGATTTCCATCAATAGTGGTTCCGGGAAATGGCTCCAAATTGGATAGTAGATTATAGTGATATTGAAAACAAATTCCAAAATTCCCCAACTTGCTATGGTACTCAAAACCGATTTCTCCGTAAAGTCCTGCTGTAAAAACATTTAAAGAATGATTATAATCAAGCTTTGCAAACGGTTCATCATAGGACTCGCTTTGCTTTTGAATAGCTTTCAAATTCAGGTTCAGATGTCCACCAATTCCTATATACGGACTCGTGTTGGGAAAAGGAATGCGTAATCGGATAACCACCGGAATAAGAATGGAATGAATAGTAAGTTTTCCAAACCAATCCTCTTCCGTTTGATAAATCATTTGATATTGGTCGTAATATATACCACCCTGAATTCCAACAATACGGGAAATTGGTTTACTTACCCCAACCCCAGCCAATAACCCAAATCGATGACTCACAATAGGTGCGGTTGAATAGGTTGGTCCCATACCCAAGCGGAACATCAGTGTCACCGTATCGGTACTATAAACAAAACTTTTTTTTTGGCTGGTTTCCAATGGAACAGATTCCGACTGGGTGTCATCGCTATAAGCAAAGGTGCTACCCATACTGATACACGCAAAAACACAAAGAGTAATGATGAGAGGTGTAGAACACGAAAACATGGTTACTCCTTCTTCTATTTGAATGCTTGAAGATGATTGTTAGCAGTTGTAATCATGCTATGTTTTATCAAATGTTTTTTGCTGCAAGCCATTCATGGGATTTTTTGCTCATTTTCATATTTCAAATTCCAAACCGCACAAACACTTTTACAAGTTATGATTTATGCTGGTGCAATGATTGCACATATGCCAGTTTTTTTTCCCGCGGCAATCGCTTTATATGATATTCATACCGATATGCTTGTTGCTTTGTTATGGGATCACTTACTGCCACCAAACAAACTGGTAAGCGAGTTTGTGTGTATTTTGCCCCTTCACCTGCTTGATGTGCGCTCAAACGTTTTTCTAGGTTATTGGTCACTCCACAATAATACGTATCATCTGCGCAACGAAGTAAGTAAACAACCCATATGTGTTCGTCAATCATCGTTGCCATTTTTCATTCCTGGTTTTGACTTGCTTGGAATCCTCAATGTACAAAATAGCTTGCTTCTGGTAATTATAAACCTGCTCTACAGAATGAATTCACAAGATATGCGGTTGCTAGTATATTCACTAGCTATTTACTCAATATACTTAATCCCACAAGCGAAGACAAAAGGATGCGATTTTTGTTTCGGGTTTTTTATTCTTGAACTTGGGCGGGTTATTGTGCAAAAATAAGTGGGAGCCTACATAAAACGACAACCCACCCTTACATTTTTTTGGATGAATTCGTAGGGGCAAGTTGTCTTTATATATATGCTTATGTTTGATTGAGTCTATAACTTGCCCTATTAGGAAAAACAATAAAATCTGTACAAAATTCGCACCCAAGACAAAAGCTGGGATCACATGGATGAATCTCATAATGAGAATATTAACGCGAACTGAGTACGAACGAAATGATGTAATCTCGCTTCTGATAAAGATTGCTTCGACGCTTTACTTTTCGCAACGCCATTTGCCTTTCATTGGTAATTTCATCCATTCGTATATCACTTAGAGATTTATCCTGAGACTATTTCTGGTTTACGAAAATGCTATTTTTGAGTATATTTATAGGTGGTGTCCTGATTGTACAAACATGTGTGAGACTACCCCCAGGAATCTACCCGTGAAAAACAACCTTCCTACCCTACCTAAAGCATATTCAAAAGAATTTTGGGTTATGTTTGTTGTCAGTTTGTTTTCCATAATGGGTAGCACTATTTTTCTTGCACTTCCTGTGTATCTAAAACAAATTAACCTGAATTATTTTGATATTCCGGGTTTTATCTCCCTATTAATTACACCTATCACCACCGAAGAGCCGGCTCGCTTTTCAATGGCTAGTCCTGTTACCGATTTGGATGTCGGGTTGGTTATGGGAATCACATTAGTAACAAGTATATTAATACGATTTTGGAGCGGAGGGTGGTTGGATCGCTATGGACGGCTGATTGTACTTCGTTTTGGGTTACTCCTTTCGTTAGTAACCATTACCGGGTTTTTCTTCGTACATTCATTAAGCATCTATCTATATTTATTAAAAGCAGTACAAGGTATCAGCCTAGGATTAATTTTTGGTACGACAATAACTTATGTTATTGATATTGCGCCGTATAATCGCCGTGCAGAGCTCATTGCCATATTCGGTTTAGGAGGGCAATTTGCCCATGCAGTGGGACCCGTTATTGGAGAACAATTAGTAATCGCAACCCAGAGCCTTATCCCATTGGTAATAATTGGATCGATCTTCCTGGTTGGTTCATTTGTACTTGTTTTATTCATTCCCGAGCCGAATATTCAAAAAAGTGTAGGTGCTGTAAAGCGTGGTTTTTTCTCCGTTCTTTTTCGAAAGCGAAATGTTTCCTTGATTATTGTTGGATTTCTTTTTGGAATAGGCATGGTAAGTGTCTTTAATTTCCTAATGCTTTATACACGCTCACTTGATATGACTACAGAATTATTTTTTCTTACATATTCAGGTACTGCAATTGTGCTGCGCGTCTTCTTCCGTAGCTTACCAGAAAAAGTTGGTTTAGAACGCATTCTTTTTCCTGCGATGTTATTCTTTGGCAGTTGTATGTTTAGCTTAATTTTTATTAATTCCCCTTACCTACTCATACTCAGCGGATTTTTAGGTGGACTGGGACATGGGTTTATTTTCCCCGCATTAAGTGCTTTGTTTGCTAATCGACAGGAGAAATATAATCGTGGGCTTATCTCTAATGCGTTTACGAATGTTTTGGATATGGGAGCGTTATTAGGCTCTCCTTTATTTGGTTTACTTTCTGGTTTTTTTATTTATAGTACCTGCTATGCGCTTATTGGGAGTATAGTCGTTTCAGGTGCTGTTGTGTTTGTTATCTTAGAATATGGAAAGCTCGTAAAAATCCATCGTATTCGTCACACCCGTTTGAATCTGGAAAAAGTGGAAGCCCTACATATTCAATCCAAATAAGATCTTTTGCAATGCACAGATTAGTCGCTATCGCACCAATATGATAAAATCGTTAACCCAATGATGATTCCCAACAATCCTAATTATGAGCGCCTACTCGATTCAATAATTCTTCCCAATAATGAATCTGGTTTAATTCCATGTTGCTAACTTCTAAATTGGTACCGCTTTTTAGCAGATTCATGATTTTTTGAATGGCATTCTTGACCGATTCCCCTCGCAGGTATTGCTGACCTAAAGGATGATTTTTCATCTGTGCGATAATCATCGCCATGATGGAATCAAAATTAAGCAGATCGAAATGGGTGAAGGGAATCAGATTCCATGATAACTGTCCGTCTTCATTCGTAACTTCCACTTCAATCTTTTTACCCGGATCAATCGAAAAGATCTCTCGGAAAATAATCTTGGACGGCGTCTCCTGCTTATTCGATAGTTCTCGATCTTCTACATCTTTAAGATCCAAGGCATCCACGATACGCTTCCAAGTACGTTTAAGCGGATAGCTTTCTCCACGAATTATTCTGGAGAGCGTACCGGGATTGATTCCTATCAGATCCGCTAATTCTTTTTGAGAACAATTTCGTTCTCGCAATGCTTTGATCAATAACTCGCTACAGTTTTTTCCGTAAACGGTTTCCGTATTTTTACTTCTGTTCATAGAACATCCCTCTCGTAAAGCTATTCGTTCCCTTTGTGATACAGCTTATCCACACATATAGGGGACATCATACCCACAAATATGGTGCTTGTATCCTCAAAGTACTGAATAAAACCAATATCATGGCGTTAAGAAATTTCCCC
>CAYPZJ010000119.1:0-12599 GCA_964414635.1 uncultured Spirochaetia bacterium | reverse complement strand
ATTTTTTTGATGCACTATGGATGCTGGATTACGAAAAACTAACAGGATCCCTGTGATTACACTAAATAATAACCGCGACGAATAAAATGTTCAACTGATCTTAATACTGTTACTTATATTACCAGATATTCATCGGAACCTTAGAGATTTTGTTTCGATTCCCATTGTTTAATAATGGCGTGGGTATCAATTCCCCAGCAGGATCCCAAAAGTTGGAAAAATTCTTCTTCGTGTATATTTACCCGTTGATCCGCGGTGATTACATCAAGAATTTTTTCAATGAGGTGTTGTTTTCCTTCTTCCGTCATCACATCGAGTAATAATACGGCATTGTCAAACAAACGCTTGGATAACTCATCGGGAGTTAGGCTATCCAAATAAGCAGCCTGACGACGGTATTCAAATCGCACCTTAAAATGATCGTTAAGGAAACGCTGAATCACACTGAGCTCGGCACTGTCTAATTGACCATCGGAAGATGCAACAATATACATCAGATCAAATGCAGCTAGGACGAATGTACCCTCTTGAGATTCCTTTTGTGTATTCATAAACCATTCCCCCTAATCAACGCACCTAGATTGAACTGGCGGCAAGAACAAGACTTGCCCCTACTGGGTTTATTCCATCTGTTATAGTTATCAATCGAATACCATTGAGTATAATATACTGAAAACCATCGAATTTGACAATTTTGATAGTATCTGTGTGTCTGTGTATGGAGATATCTCAAAGTGATGTAATTACCTGTACTCCCAACAAGGGGATTTTTTGGGTTCAAACTAATTAGGGTGATTGTGCTTTTCATCAGTTTGAAAATCATCCTCTCAAAGATGCACTAATCATGGTTGCCTTTGGAACTTAAATTAAGTATCCTACCTATGTTTTGTGGACAATCGGTACTATGTCTTAATCAGATTTGTATTGGTTAATATGATGATTAAAGGAAGCGCGATCATGATATTCCCCGGCGCATTTAATTTGGATCCCAATACGGTATTCATGAATCATGGATCTGTAGGAGTCTTATCAAACCCCGTTTATGACGAACAGGTACGCTACCAACGATTAATGCAAGAGCAACCGCTTCGTTTTTTTCGTTCCCATTTACCTCCCTTATTAGAAGAAAATAGAAGCTGCTTGGCAGATTTTCTAAACTGGAGTTCCGAAAATCTAATTTTTGATTTCAATGCCACTGCTGCGTTAAACATCGCAATCCGTTCTCTTCCCTTGTCAAATAACGATGAAGTACTCCTAACAAATATGGAATACGAACCCCTGCTTTCTTGCTGGCGTTACCACCAACAACAAATCGGATATTCTACTCGAATTGCGGAAATTCCACGGTATGTAGATCATCCCCAAGCCTGTATTGACGCTATCGAACGGTGCATTACCAAAAAAACACGGGTGCTATATTTCAGTCATGTTACCTCCCCCACTGGTCTCATTCTTCCTGCTAAAGAAATCACGAAGATGGCTCGGGAACGAGGAATCATTGTGGTAATCGATGGAGCTCATGTACCAGGACATATTCCATTGGATTTAACTGCTATCCAAGCAGATATGTATGTGGCAAATCTTCATAAATGGTTGGGGACGCCTATCAGCACAGCGTTTTTAGCAGTGGCACCTGCGTTACAGGATCGGTTAATACCGAATATCATCACCTGGGGTTTTGATCATATCTACGGATCAATGAATGCATTTCAATCCCGGTTCTATTCACAAGGAACCCGTGATTACATCCCTTTTTTATGTATTAAACAAGCGGTTGCTTTTATTCAAAAACTTCATGATGCTGGACTATTTGAATATGGACATGTGCTGGTTAGTCAAATCATGCGTCTGCTCCATGACCGTTATGGATTCCCATATTTTTATCCACCCGAATCGGAATTATACGGAATGATGGCTGCTGTGGCAATAAAACCCGAACATACTACCGGATTGGAAGAACAGCTTAGTAATGATGATAACATAGCGATTGTCGTGGGGGTTCAGAATGGAATTGGAAGCATGCGATTTACCGGATATGCTTATAATCATCCCTCCGAACACGACCGGTTGTTGCACGCCTTGGATAAACATCGCTCGCGTTGGGAACCCTAATTTATCCTGTAAAGTTGTAATTGGGACATGGAGTATTTTCTTTTTGTAACTCATGGGAATAGTCCCGAATCCCACCAAAATTTAAAATGGATGTATATCCCAATTCTTGTAAATGTAAGGCGGCATCATTAGAACGGTTTCCTGATCTACAATACACAATAATATGTTTATCTTTCGCAGGCGGATGGGCAAGGTTTTCCACTTTTCCCATCTCAATATTGATCGCATTGGGAATATGGCCAGCCTCAAACTCTTCTGGGGTTCGGACATCGATGATTACAAAATCCTCATGACAACCATCCGCAATAACTTTTAGTTCATCCGGATCCAAATAAGGAAGAAGCTCCGGCGGATTTTCAAACGTCGCACAGGACATAAAAATTGGGGATACAATACCTAATACCAAAAAAAAAGGAAGCAAAATCGGGCGCTGCATAAGAACCTCCTGGTACATCATACCTAGCTGACATTGGCACCATCTCCCTCCTCAATAGATAACACCGTTAGTATTTAATCATGTGCGTTTTTTCTTAAATAGAAATACAAGAAACAAGCTACCAAAACTGGATGGCTCTATTTTGTAGGAGGTCAATATTCAATTTGAATCCTTCCTTGTTTTTGTGTATCTTTAACCATCCTCGAATGCTATAAGGGTTGGGTTAAAACGGATTCGGTTTGAATGAGATTTCGACTTGTGAGATGATGAGGCAATGATGAAACCTAGATTAGAATCCTCTAATTTTCCACATATCCTATCCTTATTAGTGGAATTGCTACACACAAAGGAGTCTATGATGCAAACGCGACACACACCACCTTTTCTCTTCAGCTTCGTGCTATTTTGCTTAATCTTGCTTTTCGTTATTCTGGGAATGTGCTCATCCCATCAAACAGAAGAAAAAACGACGCAAAACACCTCTGCAACAACTGCGACGACTATATCAGAGGGTTTATCCGCGGGAATTGCATTACCATATAAGGTAACGGTCGCATCAACAAAAGGTGAAGAATACGTAGCATTTCCGGATGTAGCGAAACTCCCCGATGGAAGGTTACTCGCTATTTATCGGATAGGAACAGCACATGTGGGAGAAGATGGCAGCATAGCAGGGAATTGGGGTTCTCCCGATGGATTAGTCTGGGAACCGCAGCAGATTCTGTTTGATGACCCAACGATTAACGATCGCGATCCATCATTAGCGGTGCTGGATGATGGGACGCTATTAATCACTTTCTTTCAGCATGCGGAAGATCAACCTACCAAAACTTGCATAATCCGTTCCACCGATGGAGGCAAAACGTTTGAATCGACTCCGACATGCTTTGATAACGCTTCTTATGAATGGTTGGCTACCTCATCCGCAGTGGTACAATTAACCAATGGTGATGTACTCTTACCAATTTACGGGTATAAAGCTCCTGCGGAAGAATTAGAAGAAGAATATTGGGATACGGGATATTTCCGCAGTTCGGATGGAGGTAAAACCTGGGGAACCTTTGAGCTGATCGTAGCGGGTGGACCTATAAAAAAGCAATTAAGTGAACCCGCGTTGGTACAACTACCCAATGGGAAATTGTGGGCATTTCTACGAGTTGCAGGCGGAAATCAGATGGTTACGTTTTCTGAGGATCAGGGGAAGACTTGGAGCCCACCCGTGGATACGGGCGTTCCAGGGCATGCAGCAGGAGTAATCTTAACGAATTCGGGACGTATCTATGTTGGATTTCGATATTTTGAGGAACAGGCGATCAAACGCCAAGCTATTCAGGTTGGAATTCAGTATAGTGATGATGGAGGGGAAACCTGGAGTGATCCTATCGCATTATACGAAACCCCCCCGTCCACCCGAGCGTTTGATTGTGCGTATACTTCTTTTACACAATTGGATAACAACCAGATTTGTATCGTTTATTATGCCCTGGAAGGGGATCGTATTGAAGCCATTCTTTTTGATGATTCATCCCTTAATGTGTTTCAAAAAGGGGATCTCCTCACCGATCGTTTTTCCACCCTCCATATTCCAGCTTTTCAGATTACCCCTAATAATTCACAATCCGAATCGTTTGAGTTAAAGATTCCCAATCCATTAGAAGAATCCTATCGGATGGAACTCACCTGGAAAAACGAAGGGGAATGGCAGGTAGATCCAATTGAATCGGAAGTATCAATACCCTCCAAAGGAACGACAACTGTTCGGTTTGAAATTCAGCAACCTTCAACTATTTTCCCACTACCAATTTTAATGCTTCCCATCGAAATAAATGGGTACCTATACCATACAAAATACATGCCTCTTCCTATCCACCGAACGGTACAGGCGATACCATTTACCCAACCACCGGTAATTGATGGAATTAAGGACGAATCATGGGATAAGGCACAGAAAATCAATCAATTTGGAACCGTTTTGGGAAAGGCTACATCGGCAGAACCAACAGAATTTCGGTTTGGATATGATACGCAGGCACTATACGTATTGGCGCAAAATACGGATTCCAACCTCCAGGAATTAAAGGCAGAGGGAACAAATCGGGATGATTATGTACATCAGGATGATTGTGTAGGGATGTTTATTCTTCCCCCACAAAAGTTAGAATCAGAAACTGAAACGATCTACCAAATATATTCCAATACCAATCCTACTGTATTTGATATGGCTTATACGATCGATCGGGAAACACACACTCAAATGAATAATAATCCAGATTGGAATTGCAACATAACGGTTGCAGTACGTAAAACGGATACCGCTTGGATTTGGGAAGCACGTATTCCGGTGGAAACGATGGGGGTTGCAGCGATAGATCCCACAGAAGAATGGAAAATTACTTTTCGACGGAAACTACCACGTATGAATACTACTGCTGATTTTCTCCCTGGTATTGGGTTGGATTCAACCAAGTATGGAACGTTAGTCTTTGAACCAACCGAATCAGACTCGTGATCTCCCAATCTGCAACCGATTGGCAATATTTGCTTCAGGATCAATACGGGGTTCAATAAGTGCCTTGTTGGTAGATAATAATGTTGTCACACCGGGTCCATGTCCTGCGTACACACAATCACTGTGAATGATAATACCAATGGTGATTGCTCCTCGTCGGTAACTTCTGCCATAGCTGTTATCATGATCCCGAATGGCAACGAAATCACCGAGTCGCATCTGATCGATTCCCAATTCTTTGATATATGCCCGGTCTGTGGTCATAATATCATAATCCCCTTTCCCCATTGCGAGGCTCCCAGTTCCTGACCCCATCAATGCGGCGGGGATTTCCATTGTGACGGGAACGGATAGCTTTCCATTGTTTTCCTCGATATTCATAGCATGAAGAAGCCGGGGATCCAAGTTATAAACAAAGATATCGGGATAATCAATTAATTTAAGCCCCTGTCCAAATGCTTTCACCAAAATTTTGCTATCATAGTTCATTTTTTCCAATACGGAATCGGGGAAATCAATCATCAGATGTTCAGCTCCACCATGATGCCCGGTAACGATTCCTTTATGATCTTCCAGCTTATGTTCTGGACCCGTACCCAAGAGGAAGGCTTCATTTCCCATACAGGAATAGAAAATATATCCTGAATTGGGACCGTCATGCCGCTTTTCTTCATTTAGAAGGGTGGAAACACAGGGTTCTAAATGATCTGCTTCCCAACCAAATGCGGAATCCCCAACCTTTACATTGTAAGTAATCCCTCCTGTACTGGGGAGTAAGACGGGAATGCCATCGTGATTCACACCATGACCCGAAGGTCCACCAGGGTTTACAGGTTTCCCTTGTACTGCAGTTTTAACCAACCGGTTTTCATTCGTTCGAAGCATGTGTTCCTCCTTGTTGTTGGTAATAGGTCCTAGCTAAGTTCGGGTGATAATCATAACCTATCTGACAAAACGCTTTACAACCAAAAACAAGATATCAAACCCTTGTCTAATAAACAACTGACATAGATGTTAATTTGGGGATTCTTTTTTAGTAAACAAGCGCGCTGATATTCATATAAACAAAGTGGAACAACCTTTTCACAAAGATGGTATTTTCATTTGTATTTAGGACAGCGATGGGAAAAAAGGAATGTCCAAAATAGAGTGGCACTGTGTATGATTCTAAGAATAAATGGGGATCTTAGGTTGACAAAACGTCAAAATACGTTATATTTATTAACTACTAATGAGGTTGGAATGGATCTGAAAACCGAAACCATTGGGAAAGTTCTAGCCATTTACCTTGAAGGTAAATTTGACCTACAGTTGGCAATAGAATTGGAAAGTAAAATCAATGAAATTCTTGAGAAGGGACATAAATATTTAGTTTTTGACTTAACAGATGTGAAATATATATCTAGTAGTGGATTACGAATATTTATTGCAACCATGCGGGAATTGAATGAGATGGGAGGAGCACTTAAACTAGCGAATTTGACCCCACAAATCCGTAAATTTTTTGAAGTGGTCGGGATGTTGGATTTGCTTGCCATTTACCCGTCTGTGGATGAAGCCGTTGCGACATTTGACTAGTTCCCCAACTAGAACCGGTAAGGATATACAATGATGAGTAATCGAGTATATAGCGCAGTTATCTTGAGTATCGTTTTATTAGGAGGAATAGGATTGGGATGTAGTCCTAAGTATAATCCTTTCGCTGACATACAATGTGATATCTTATCCTTTCCCCCTCTGTCGGGTTATCAATATATAACTGAAGAGCCCTATATTAACGGCGATGATGTGCTAGCGTATACCTTTCGGTTTCATGAGGACTGTACGGGATCCTTTGAATACGAAGTACAAAATTCGAATCCAGCTAATTCATATCGTTATATTATGCATGGGAAGCTGGTTCAGGTATTGGAACCCATTATGGAAGACAGTTTTACCACACGAGTTCCAGGAAAATTTGTCCTCACGTTTAGCACCATCGACTACTGGAAAGATGGAATACAATTAGATCTTCGGAGTTGGGAATATGGTTGGTCTCTTCCCCACAGTTCCAATAATCGTATTCCTGCTTCGGGTGAATATCTTCGTGGTATTTTTGAACCGGTATTTGAAGGGGAGGATGCAGATTCAAATATTTTTCGATTCTATCTTCCCGATCCACCTTTAAAGCTGACCGATAGCATGTGCAAAGAATTGGATGAAGGATGCGTTGATCCAACCACCATCCCCGAACATGAATACTGGGCGGATCTCCGCTTTACCGAATCCACCCTTATAGAAACAGAGTAATACCAAGCATACCGACTGCTATAGTTACTATTATAGCATACCTCGTTCAAACTACTCGAATTTTCCAGCCTTCCCAAAAAATCTAACCCACATATCAACATTGAAAAGTGAAAAGGATGCTACCATGCCCTTCCATGGCTCGTTTAAAACTTAGCTTCTTGGGATATTTTTTCAAAAGGGCGGCTTAAATACGATAGTTGCCCTTGAACAAACCTTTCAGTAGGTTTATTATAGGGGAAATTGTCTTGATGTACGTTTATAACCAGAATACGAACCTGAATCCGTTCGGATTGTACGATGGGGGATAATACGTATACTCATACAAACCCCGATGAGGAAAACACAAAAAAAAAATAAAATGGGAGGGTCCATTAAATTTTGTGAATTCCAAGGGCGATAAACACTATATGGACACGCGTAGCAGGTATGAAAATTGGATGGAAACCCAATTCCCATATCTGAAAACCTAGTGTGAGGAGAAATTATGAAGGTTATTCAACTGTTGACGTATATGATTTTAATCAGTCTGGTAGCGGTTAGCAGCCTGATTGCACAGGAAGATACTGAAGTGTATGGTGAACCACCTACCGACCAACCCGAAGCGGTTACACCTGCAGTGGATGATGTCATGGCTGATGAAGAAGCTGCTGCAGAAGAAACGGAAGGATTCCAACGGTATGGTTGGATCAGTCTGAAGGTAGGCGTAATCAAAAAGAAACCAGCGGGAGAACCTGCATTTTATACGATCGACGCCCCCGATAAAATCGGTATTGGTGATGTTATTCAAACTGCCCAAGATGGTTTGATTGAGATTCATTTTTCCGATGAAAATGCAATCATACTGGATAGTTTTACCACTGTGAAGGTACTGAATATCACCCCTAATTCCTTTAATATACTGGTACAATCAGGTGCGATTTATACGAATTTGGGATTGGTGGATGATATGGGACAACGCGGGCAAGCCCGCATTACTTCTCCAAGCGTTGAAGCTATTGCTGTGGATGGGCAATTGAAATTTAGTTATGATGAGTTTGCTAAAATCAATGAAATAAGTGTCATTGAAGGAGAAGTTGAGATTACCAATAAACGATATCCGGAGACGACCATAACAGTGAATGAAGGGAATAGCTTATTTATTCCTGCTACCATGGTTCCACAAGAAGAGAATCTAGAGCCTTTGACCGAGCGGGATAAACGAAAATTAGACGCGGAATTGGCTTCCATTGATAATTTACGAGTTCCCTATCATGCATTCTCCATTCCAGGATATGATGAGGAAGAAATTTTACTTCGGAATCAAATTACTATTTTGGAAACAGAAATGGGAAATCTCCAGGAGCTTCAGAAGATTGCGGAAGACGCTTTGGCAGAATGGCGACAAAATCCGGAAGATTCCGAAGTGATGACGGAAATGGTTGGCAAATTACAGGAATTAGAAGCCCGAAGTCAAGAATTATCCCAAACGCTTGCGGCTACAGAACAGCAAGCAGCGGAGTTGGAAGGGGCTAATGCTGCGAATGAATCATCGATAACAGAACTCCGTAGTACTCTTGAAACCTTGCGATCCCAAAATCTTGAATTAGAGCAAGCCAAACAACAATTGGAAGCGGGAGCCCAAAGTACAGCAGCGGAAACCGGAACAGAGGTTCCTGAAATTGTTGGTAATCCAGAAGTCGTTGAAAACGTAAAAATAAAACAGCTCACCGAACAAATCAGCAGTCTTCAACGAGAATTAGATCAAAAGAAAGCTCGGTTGGCTGAATTGGAAGGATCACAACCCGACGCCGTTGCGGAATGGGATTCATTACTTGCTGAAAATGACTCGATTCGAGGGAATAACCAAAGCCAATCCGAAACCATTGTTCAATTAACCCAGCAGATTGCGAGTTTGGAAAGTGCTTTAGCAACCGCAGAAGCGAAAGCAGCTGATTTACAAGGGAAATTGGATCAAATGACAGATCAAAGCCAACGTTTAGCAGAGTTGGAAAGTCAGGTACAAGCATTAACCGATGAGAATACGCAAGTAAGTAGCCAAGTCGATTCCTTAAATCAACAGATTGAAGCAAAAAACGCTCAAATTGCCGAGTTGGAGACGAACGCATCGGGTTCTGCGCAAGCAGATGAATTAGCTGCGCTAAAGGAACAGGTTGCGACCCTAACCGCCGAGCGGGATCAGGTGCAAGCGGAATTAGCGAATCTTCGAAGCACGATTAGTGGAGATCGGGATCAGCTCGGACAAGATCTGGAAAAATTGCGAGCGGAATTACAAGGGGAGCGGGATCAATATAAAGCCGAACGGGATCAGCTGGAAGCCGAATTAGCGAGCCTGCGGGAAACACTCAATGCTCCTATTGATGAGGTTACTTCACTGGATCAAGAATTACAAGCCGCTCGTGCTGAAAATGCTTCATTGCAGCAACAACTGGCGCAATTGACCACTGAAAATGGACAACTCCAAAGCCAATTGGATCAGCGATTCAGCACGGCTGAAACCATGCGAACCGATTTAAACAGCAAAGAGCAAGAGTTGGTTACACTACGTGCGGAGAATGCCCGTCTTCAACAACGAATTGCCGTATATGAACGTCAAGAAGGAGCGGCTGAACCGACATCTGGGGATGAAGTACAGGAAAATTACCTGCTTCAGGAACGGATTAACGAAATGGAGCGGATTATTCAAAGTCTCCAACAGGAAATGGATCAGAAAATAGCATTTTATGAACAGAAGATTTCAGAATTAGCGGGAGAAGAACGGTATACAGTTAGCGATATACAGGAGCTACAACAACAAATTGAAGAATTAACCCGTATGCGAGATACCTACCGACACGAAATGGAAACCTTACAATCCAGAATAAACGGATTGCTTGCTATGGATGAAGCGTATAAAGAGCTTCAAAGTGCGTATGATTCGCAACGGGAAGATTATGAAGCCTTGCTGGCTCGGTTCCAAAAACTGGAGGAGCTGGATACCATTTTACGCGTTCTACAGGAACAAGTAAGCGATCTTGCGGATGATGATCGCCTACATGTAATCTTTTCCGAAGAAATTCATTTTACGCCCGGATCTGCAGAATTGTCGGCGACTGAGCTTGCAAAAATTGAAGGGATAGCGTCGAAATTGGTCAGTTATTTAGATCAGGAAGTGAATATCATTGTAGAAGGGCGAGCCGATGACCGCCCCATCCGAGGTCGATTAGCAGATGAATACCCTACTAATTGGGAATTATCCTCCGCTCGTGCCGTCAATGTGGTACGGGTTTTGGTTGAAGAATATGGAATCCCTCCAAATCGCATGTCTGCATTAGCCCGAGGGGAACACCTTCCTTTGGTTCCAAATGTAACCACAGAAAACCGACAACGCAATCGTAGTGTAAGAGTGATCGTTACCACTCCTTTAGGTGAGTAAACATACGAAAAAAAACCCCGGTTGAATGGACCGGGGTTTTTTGTTCTCCCTTCCTGGATGAATCTCATACTGATGAAACAAGTAGAAAGTCATTGCGAAAAACGTGAAGCAATCTCTGTATAAAAAAGATTACTTCGGCGCTTCGCTTCTCGCAAAGACCCTTTCTCCCTCTGAGATTGTCTTAAATATTTTTGCATCACTTTGAGATTCATCCTCCCTTCCTTGCCAATTCTTATTTTTACTAGTACCTTTTGGTTCTAATTCTGGATGGATCCTTTTTGCCAGAATACTATTAAAACAGAAAGGATAGTATGCCAATCCCCATTGAAAAACACGACGACAACATTTCAAATAAATACTATAGCTAGCATAAATTGTAGCGTTGGCTTGCATTGATTCGATTCCGCTAGGTTGTCCTTTCGGATGATCGTGTTTTCAATTTACAAACAAGGAGTACTGTATGGCAATTTTTAAAAAACCTGCTGATATTAAACTAGGCGTTATTGGGTATGGGGGGGCTTTTAATATGGGAAAAGCACACTTCAACGAAGCCTCACGAGCAGGGATGACCCCCACTGCTGTAGCGGATTTGGATCCCGAACGGTTGCGTATTGCAGAAGAAGAATTCCCCGGAATTCAAACGTACACCGATGTGAAAAAAATGTTGGCTTCCTCGGATGCGAATCTAATCATTATTATCACACCCCATAATACCCATGCTGCGTTATCCGTTCAATGCTTAGAAGCGGGGAAACATGTGGTTGTCGAAAAACCATTTGCTGTTACTACCGAAGAATGCGATGCTATGATTCAAGCTGCGAAGGATCATCAGGTGATGCTATCCACCTACCACAATCGTCATTGGGATGGGTGTATTCTGCACGCGTTAGAAACCATTCAGTCGGGTATTATTGGTGATATTGTACGTATTGAAGCTCGAATGGGAAGTTGGGGAAAACCAGGCGATTGGTGGCGTTCGAGTAAATCCATATCGGGAGGGATCTTATATGATTGGGGTGTTCATTTATTAGAGTATTCCCTTCAATTGTTGGATACAAAAATGGTTGAAGTAATGGGTTATTCAAAAACAGGTTTTTGGGGAAACCAAACTACTTGGAAAGACGATACAAATGAAGACGAAGCGACAGCTATGGTACGGTTTGAAAATGGTGCCTACTTGTTTTTACAAATTTCTCACTTGGAATCAAATCCGCATCCAAAATGGTTGGAAATAACCGGCACCAAAGGAACGTATGCATTCGATCATATGGCTTGGGAATGCATCACCCATGAAAATGGAACAACCGTTACCAAGAAAGGCAAGAATCCAGATAGCCAGTCTTGGCAATATTACCAAAACGTAGCGGATCATCTTGTAAAAGATACCCCCTTGGTCATTTATCCAGAATGGGCTCGTCGTCCAGTTCATATACTCGATTTGGCGGGTAAAAGTGCCGCAGCGGGTAAAACCTTTCCTGTAAGCTATACTTGAGATAGACGGTCGATTCTGTTGTCCTTAAACAATAGATCGAATAACGCGCATGATTTTTAGGTGGTACCAGAAAACGGTTATATTGCTTGTTGCTGGTGTATTTTGACTCCTACATATGTAAAGCAACTATGTCATGTTGTACGTTTTCATAATACTGTGCGGGGTATCAAATAAAATTTGTTCTATACATATCTCAATACATTAAATTTCGACCGGCGTTTTTATTTCATGTGTGTGCTTATATATATCTATTATTGATACTGTCTAAATCTTTTTCTCAATCTGTTGGAGTGTTGATAACAGGGGGAGGCAAAATACAGATGGCATTCGTGTTATAGGATTATACTAT
>CAYPZJ010000118.1:0-12613 GCA_964414635.1 uncultured Spirochaetia bacterium | reverse complement strand
ACGGTTGAGCACTTTCATCGGATACAAATCTTCCTAAAACAGATGGAATGGCAATCCGAATCCATCAAAGTTTTCCAAACTTGCTTTAAAAATCCAAAAAACCACAAATAGTTTGTTCGTTTTTTATATTTATTCTACTTTCTATACATAAAGTGTTGAATATAGTTGTCAATAAAACGTTCCTATATTATTTTACTATCCTAATTTTTGGTACGCCATCCGGAGGATCATGTATGCCTAGAATGCCCTTGGAAGAAATCAGAGAGCTAATTAGTGGGGGGAAGAAACTGTCTCTTATCGATGATTATTTGTACCAAGGGAGAATGTTCATTCCCAAAACACGAATCTTGCAGGTCAAGGACATTGATCGCTTAGAAAACCACGGGAAACGATTTATCAAAGTGGTGGAAGCCGTTGAAGTTGATATAAAGAAGGATGAGAAGGATATCATTCTCCGGGGTATCTTAAAGTTTTTTGATGAGCATCCCCATTATAAGGGAATCAATGAAGAACGCAAGGATGTATTTCGAGATAACATCGCCAACACGATAACCCATACGCCCTATGTTGCTTCCAAATTAAGTGAAATCCTCAAAGTTAATAAAAAACTGGGATTTCATTGTATTCACGTAGCTATTAAATCTATGATTATTAATGCAGCGTATCAGAATAAATACAACCAGGGAATGTTTGATGGATTGGAATTGGAGAATATCATTTGTGGTGCGTTAATTCACGATTACGGATACATCGTGCAGGGGCAGGAATTGTTATCCCAAAAGCGACTGGATATTCTTGAGGAAGAAGCATATTCAAAGCATCCGATGAATGGGTATGAAGCATTACTCAAAGATAGTGATAGCTTCAAACTTCACCCTCAAATGTTAAATATAGTTCGGGACCACGAAGAACGGCTGGATGGAAGCGGATTTCCTGCCGGGAAAAATGGGGCAGATCTGCATTATACAGCTCAGATAGTTGGATTGGCGAATTCATTGGAATTATATCTAACGAATGAAATGACGGTATCCAAAATGCCGGTGGATAAAGTATTGGGGAAGTTTGCACGATCTAAAGAATTTGATGGTAAAATCACCGCAGTTATGGTAAACGAATTCAGCTTTTTGTACCATAGCTAATCCCCGTTCCGACTACAAAATGCGTACTAAATAATTGTAGCATCATTTCGATGCACTGATTCATACATTGATTATCACCCAGATATGTGTGTAATTGACACGACGAATTTACCTAATCTGCGCTAAGCACGTATATAAACTATACGTGCGATTGAAAGATTGTATCGATCAAACTGAGTGAGGTACCGTATGGCAATAGCTTCTGATCTCCATATTCCTTTACGTAAATCGCATCCAAAAGAGCTGTACATGCTCTTTTCCGTCGAAATGTGGGAACGTTTTTCCTACTATACAATGATGGCACTGCTAATGCTTTACATGACGGACGCATCCCAGCTGGGATGGGGTTCAGAAATTGCGGGACCGGTTAAAGGGTGGTTTAGTGGTCTGGTGTATCTCATGCCTCTATTTGGAGGACTTATAGCCGAATTATGGCTCGGTTATCGCAAAGCCATACTTATTGGTGCCTCGGTTATGATGATCGGGCATTTTCTTTTGGGTATTCCCTATCAGGTAGTTCAAGGGAATGCAAGTCTTTGGTTGAATCTTCCTTTCTATTTAGGGTTGGCTGCTTTAGCAATCGGGAATGGCTTTTTCAAACCCAATATTTCTACCATGCTTGGTTCCATGTATCGGAGTGATGACCCTAAAAAGGATTCTGCTTTTATGATCTTCTATATGGGGATTAATCTGGGTGCATTGTTAAGCCCATTGGCTGCGACGATTATTAAAACAACAGTGGGGCTTGCATATGGAGAAAGTGCGGGATGGCATATGGCATTTGCAAGCGCGGGGATAATGATGGGGATTGGGTTTATCCTCTTTTTTATTTTTAGAAAACGCTTTGAACTCTACGATCAAAAACGATCCGGATTGTTTGCAAAAGAACAACCCGATAGTCATATTCCCGCTGCAACCCGACGATTACGAGTAACAGCTCTCATTATTATTTTTCTAATCATTACGATTTTTTGGGTCTTGTTTGATATGGGATCCTCGGTGATGGCAATTTGGGCAAAGCATCATACCCTACCGACGTTTGGTTTTGACTGGAATGCCTATCCGATGATCAGTCAATCTATTAATCCTTTGTTGGTAATCATTCTGATTATAATCATCACCGCGGTATTTAATCGGTTTCGAAAATTGGAACCGTCCACTCCAGCCAAACTCATTTACTCCCTGATCTTAGCCATGCTGGCTGCGTTTGTCATGTTTCTGGTTGCCCATATTGCAGGGATGGATCAGATGGCATGGAAAATAAGTGGTTCAAATTGTGGTGCGAATGATGACCGGTATTTGTACCTGGTAGATCAAGCAAAAGCAGCCGTATCTGGTCCATGTTACCAGCTAGGCTCGTACGGTACCGGCTGTGAGATACGTGTGGGTTTGCAATGGATGTTTTCGTTTTATTTCCTTATTACCCTTGCAGAATTGTTTCTCAGTCCCATCGGGTTAAGTATTGTGTCAAAGTTGGCACCCAAGCGATTTGTTGCGGCATTTATGGGATTATTTTTTGTATCCATCTTCCTGGGTAATGTAATATCCGGACAAATTGTGGGTTTATGGGATACCCTTCCTCATTCTACGTATTTTTTGATTACGTCTATCTTAATGGGAGTGGGGGCAATTTTATTAGTCATTGCCTATCGATATCTTAAGCGTGCGTTTGATAGTTTAAAGGATGACTATAAGGATGAAGCGGAACAACCCGATGAGGTACCACAAAAACATAAAGATCCTGCACTTTACATATTGTATGTGATTGTTTTTGTTGTCGTGATAGGCTTTTTCGTAATATTGTATGTGTTTAGTGTGAATGTAGGCGATCCCCAACGGATGGAAGCTCAAACAGCCTGTCAAGCTGAGGGACCCCTTGGGTTCATTCCAGACACTGCCGATATTGTGCGGTATCCCACGTATGAGTTTGAAATCTTCGTTGAAAAGCATGGGATTGATCGAGATGCAATGACACCCTTGTTACTTCGAGACAACAATGAAACCGTCTGGATCGATATGACAAAATTAGATCAACAGTGGGAAGACATACTTGGTCTGGAGGCTATAGAGGAATTACGCTCTCGAGCTGCGCAGCATCTTGGTAGTAAACCGCCCTATTGGAACAAACAGGGGAATATTACTCCATAACCGTATCGGATTGATGTGCAGTTTGATTTATTTCATGCTCGTTTTGTGCATCGACTTGGGACTGGAGTCGTTGAAGTGTTTGCTCAACGAGTTCAGAATCGTTGGTGCCCAATCGAAGGAATAATTCTTTGCTTGTTTTCAGCCGTTCGATTGCCTGTTGTATCTGATCTAACCTAATATAACAAAGCCCTAACCAATATAAGGTCTGAGCAATTAGTGTTGAAGGGTGTTCTGGGTTGAATGATTGGTATAATGATTCAAAGTAATATTGTGCCCGTTGAAAGCGCTTGTCAGAAAAATGAATCATCCCCAACGAGAATTGAATGGTTGGCTTCATTACAGGCATGGTTTCAGGCATTTCTAATAACCGTTGCAAAATACGCCGAGCCCGGTCTCGTTCACCACGATTAATGAGTACTTTGCTTACCTCATACAAGGTTGCTACAATGCGATCCTGCTCTTCATCTTCAAGTAATAAACGCATCAGACGATTATAATACGCGAGCGCTTCACCTGTTTGATTTTCGTGGGTGTAATACACCGCTAGTCGCTCATAGCTTTGTTTTTCTAAAGTACGATCATCAAGAGTACATGCAATATCCTTTGCCTGAAGAAGAAAAACCAATGCTTGATTGGTTTGTTGTTGGTTTAAAAAATACGTAGCCGCTTCTAAACATGCTTGAAAGTCCGATTGCGTATAACTTTCCTTATCTAATAATGCTTCGTAGGAGGTGTTCTGAGGATTCACTTCTGGAGCATTCCCAGTGAATTCTCCGTCGTCTTGATCTTGAGATGAATTCACGGGGTGTATTATCAGCGGGGTTGATCCTTCTGGGTTTTCCGGTTCCGGAAGGGGTGGAAGTGGATCGAGTGGAAATAATAGCTGTTCCTCGTTTTGATTGGTTTGCTGACTGGATTGGGTTTGAATGAGGCGTTGGGTTTGTTGAAGGGTTTGTAGTAAAGCAGGATCTGGATTATCGGGTAAATAATGATACGCACGTCGAAGATAAAGTTCTGCATTGATGTGTTCTTCCAGCTGGAGATAACAAAAAGCTGCTCGTTCGTATGCTTGACTCAACCGGATACGGGTTATCTGGGATTGACTTGGCTCATTCACAAAGAAGGTTAAATTTTGCTTAAAGAATGAAATATCCTGATGAAGCAAGGTTAGCGCTTCGGTATAGTCGTGTTGTTCTAGTGCTTGGGTGATATGCTTACCAACAGCAAATACGGGAGTACTCATTACCATCCCACACAGAAATAAAAATCCAAGCAACCGGAAAAAATTTGGTTTTTTACAAGACTGATGCTCTTTTTTCTTCATAGCTGATACCATCCTTTATAATTTTCGGCGTTCACTTTTCCTTATCTTAATGTGGATGAAAAACGGGTCGACATGTGTTTAACAAGATGCGACTCATCAGGAGGATAACTTTTTAATGCAATTCATGGTAGACTTTATTATACTATAAGATAGGGGAGAATAATGCGTGGTGTAATTTTATTGTTTGTTATTGGGTGCATATTTTGGTTACCGCTTACCAGCATGGCTGATACCATCTATTTGGAAGATGGATCCGTGCTTAAAGGAACCATCACCCATATGGATGAAAATCGAATCATAATCACTACAAAATATGGAACCTATGAAATCAGTCGTCATTTAATCGCACGCATCGAAAAAACCCCGCAACCATTGAGTAACGCTCCTTCCAATGATGAACCGACTTCTTCATCGGACCCACCCGAGTTTCAGGTCGCGCCACCGCTGTTTCAGGGAATCGATACCTCTTCGGATTGTCCCACCCCTTCTACTAGCATAGAACAACCATCATTGGAGGAAACGACCAAACCAACCGAATCGCAACCAATAAATGCAGCAGATGATGAAGAACCAGGTACCCCGCTTCAGCAGTTTTTTAAACGAAATTTTCTTGGACTTAGTTTTACCTTATACCTCTACGAACCTGGAAAAGATGTTATCGAATCGTCCTCCTACATTCCTCAACGAGGATTGGCGCTTCGTTATTTTTCTAAGGATCATCCAGGTATATTTGCCCTTGGGTTTTCAAAAATACAACAAGATGAATACTACGATCTAACAACCTATCATAATGATTTTGGATTTATTTCTCATTGGAATAGCTATTTTGTGAGTGGTGGTGTTCGAGTAAATGAATGGAAGTTTTCCCCTTTTATTGTTTTGGGGATTGTTTTTCATTCCTTTGAACTAAATGAATTAGTGGATCAATCCACCTCCGAGTTTTTATCGACTCAGGATAAAATGATTGGATTATTTCTGGAAGCAGGATTGGAATGGTTTATTATCGATTATATTTCCATCGGGTTGACCATTCGGCGCGATATTCTGGGTACCAAAGAGGATAGTATTGGGTTAGGTAATTTCCAACGTGCGTATGATGATTTTTTTAAATCCTATTATTTTGGTGCCCAATTATCTATAAATATTTAGGGTGAATCTTACGGTTGAATCGGGGCAATATGCCAAAAACAAATGTAACCATTAAAAATGATAGCGGTATTCATATGAGAGTGGCTGGCTTTGTTGTTCAAAAGGCTAGCCAGTATGATTGTGATATCTATGTCGAGCGCGAAAATACCCGCGCAAATTGCAAATCCATTCTTGGTATTATTTCCATGGGTTTAAAAAAAGGTGATAAAGTAACTATCATAACAGAAGGCGATGAATCGGATGAAGCCTTATCCGTAATGAAAGAGGCATTTACCCAAGAATACCGTGTCACGCTTGATCCCACAACATGATGCAAATCTAACGAATTGTTCGAAACACTCCGACCACTTTTCCTGCAATTCGAAAATTTGGTGCTTGGTTATCTATTACGATCTCTTTAAAATTTTCGTTTTCAGGAACCAAAATCACCTTAGTACCGGCATACCGTATGCGTTTTACGGTTGCTTCTTCATCCACCACCGCAACCGCAATATCATTATGATCTACGGTTAATTGGTACCGAACAAAAACATAATCCCCATCCATAATCCCTGCATTTTTCATGGAATCGCCTTTGACTTTCAACATATACGTGGAATCTGGTTCGTAATAATCTTGGAGATCAAAATATCCCACAAAATCTTCTGTGGCGGTCAACGGGCTACCAGCCGCTACATCACCAATAATTCGGATTTTCGTGCGCTCTTCTGTTTTCTGTAATAATAAAATCCCACGGGATTTCCCCACTAAATCAATATAGCCCTTTTTGTGCAGCGCATTTAAATGATCTACTGCACTCTGATTGCTTTTATACCCAAATTCCTGACAAATTTCTTTAATGGTCGGTGGGCGCCCATAATCCGACACGCAGTTCTGGATATATGAGAGGATAGAGTCTTGTTTTTTTGTTAATTCTTTCATGATACCCCGCCAGAACACTGATTAATCATCCATGTAATAATATACAGTATATATCCAAAAAGTCAAGACCTTTTTGAGGGGTTGTGCGAAGATGAATCCTTAGCGTGTTCCTTAGCGTACTTTGCTTATAAAATCGTGAAGAACTAAATAGCACTGAGGCTGTTGCGCTTTTTCTAGCGCATCCGTTTGGATCCCCTGTATAGGAGTTTTCCGCAGCGTTTCTTGTCAAACATGTTGAAGTTGAGTATATTGCAAACAAGACCCTTTGAAGGAAGGAACCCCCTGTTTATTTCAAAGGATATAAACTGTGAATACAAAGTCTTGCTGTAGCACAACGGGTTAGTAAGGAGATTAATATATGAATAGTGTACTTCCCATTCAATTCTTTACCTATGTACTTTCCAATCCAAAACTGATGCTTAAAATGGCATCAGCGGAAGCGCGGAAGCATATTGGTGTGAAGATTGGGGATTATAATAAGGAAGATGGCTCATCCAGCTATCCTCGTCAGATATCCATGAAAATTACGAATCTATGTAATCTACGGTGTAAAATGTGTGGACAATGGGGTGAAACTGGATACAATTGGGAAAAGGATAAAACGGAGCTAAAAAATGTAGTGCCGCTCCATGTATACAAAAAAATGGTGGACGATGTAGCAAAAGAATCTCCATTCATCTATATCTGGGGTGGGGAACCATTTTTATATCCTGACCTCATGGATTTAACTCAATATATGAAAAAGAAAGGATTAACCCTATCTCTTGTAACCAATGGGGTGAAACTGGAGGATAACGCCGAGCAGATCGTAACCGATGGATGGGATGCCTTGATGCTTTCATTAGACGGTCCCGAAGAAACCCACGATGAAATTCGAGGCGTACCAGGTACTTTTCAGAAATTAAAGCGGGGAGTACATAAAATTAATGCATATAAAAAGCAGCAGAATACTCCTTTCCCCTTTGTCATGATGCTCGTTACTGTTACCGATGAAAATGCGGGACGGTTGCATGAAATTTTCGAAGTTGGACGCCAATTCAATGCTGATTGTATGGTTGTTTATTATTCTTGGTTTACAAACCAAGCCATTGGAAAAGCGCATACCTCCATATTCGAACGGGAGCTGGATACCACTCCTACTTGTTGGAAAGGATATTTATTTGATCATGATAACGTGGATACAGATGCGTTGGTACGTGAAATCCGAAAAATTCGAGCCGATGAATACGAGTTCCCCTATATTTTTATCCCAAATTTGCGGGATGAACAGATCCCTGAATATTACAAAAATCCCGGTGAACTCTTTGGATATGGACCGTGTATTGCTCCCTGGTCTGTTGTTGAGTTAATGCCCGACGGTAAAGCCGCACCCTGTAGAGATTACCCCGATTATATTGTGGGGGATCTGATGGAACAATCTATCCACGAGATTTTTAATTCCGAGCGGTATAAAAAATTTCGACGAACCCTACGTAGTCAAAAAGACGGATTGTTCCCCATTTGTTCCCGTTGTTGTGGGTTAATGGGATGGTAATCGATTCATGAATGTACTATCAATATTGTTTTTGATTTACCTGGTCTTGGGGGCAATACTACTATTAGGCTACCTTGGAATGACCTTGTATTGTCTTCGCTATGTAAAACAGATTTATCCGAAACAAATAAAACCCGCCTTTCAACAGCAGCAGCAGCCCCCTGTTATTATTTTTCTTCCTTGTAAAGGTGCGTCGGATGATTTTCAGGACAATGTGGCTAAATTGTATAATCAAGCATATCCCCATCTCACCCTTATAACCATAACCGAAAGTGCCGATGATCCCGCATCCCCGTTGTTGGATAATATGGCAGCGGTTTATAATAATATTCATCATGTTGTTGCCGGCCAGGCTACACATTGCTGTCAGAAAAATCATAATCTACTCGCAGGTATTGATTTTGCTCAATCCCAACAAATCCCCGGGGAAATCTATATTTTTGCAGATGCCGATATCCGCCCCAAAGACGATTGGATCACACGAATTATCACCCCCCTTTCCGATGAGTCGATTTTTGCTGTCAGCGGTTTCCGTTGGTTGACGCCCAAAGCGGCAGGGTTTGCTCATCAGTTACACGCGGTATTCAATGCGTATCTTGGACTTATTATGGCATTTGATACCTACGCGGGAATCCGGGGTGGTTCCATGGCGATTCGCAAGAAAGATTTTGAAACCTATGCGGTGTATGAAAAATGGAGCCGGGCGATGGTCGATGATATCGCTCTTTCATGGATTATAAAAAAACATAACCTCAGACGGGTATTCGCCTCCGATGTGATTGTATATTCCGATTCTACATTCGCTTCTACACGCCAGGCGGTTACGTGGTATGTCCGGCAAACCCAGTATGGTTCGAATTATTTACGGGGACACAGTTTTTTCGGATTAATTCTAAACACCTTGGTAATGGTGGTTGTATGGCTCATGCCCGTTTGGTTGATTTTAGGAATTGTGCAAGTTATTTCCTGGGGTATGATAATCCCAGCGCTTGGGTTTTATGTCCTAGCCATGATTAATTTCCGACTCCTCTATGAATTTCATTCTGGACAAAAGCGGTATGGATGGTTATGGATGCTTTATACACCTTTATTTCTACTATTGGGGAGTTATGCTGTGTGGCTTGGATTCTGGAAACGGGAAATGATTTGGGCAAAAATCCGCTATCGTATTAATCGACGTGGAGAGGTATTAAAGATCAATCGGTAAACGAATCTTATCGGAGTTCAATCATAACATCCATCAAGATTTCCTGATGCGGTGTTGCTTTCATTTTTTTATTTAGATATTCAGAATACTCTTGTGATAATTGGGCAAAAATAGCCTGGGCTTCTTCGCTTTTATCATTGACCTGTAGAAACGTAGCATACCGTTCTAAAATAGGAGCAATATGATCTTCGGGTACAGATTCCATTTCCATCAATTGTTGATAAATAGCAATCAGCCCCTCCACATCTTGCTCCGTTTTTCGCATTTGTAAACTATGCACAACCCGGACGTAGAGGATATGCCATACGTTTTGATGATTATCAATAAGGGATCGAAAGAGATTTTGTCCTCGCGTCTGATATTCTTCTGCAGCCTCCTCCTGTTCTTCTGCTTCAAAATACCGAGCACGGGTCAATAACATGGCAGCAAGATAAGCCATTGCACTGGTATCCTCACGCTCACTGAGTTCAACTGCTTCAGCGAGATGGTGCAAACCTTCGCTTACATCTTCCGCATTTTCATGGGTATAATACTTAAATACACCCATATTATAGTGGGCTCGGATCTGAACTGCTAAATCATTTGCCTGCTCTCCATGCTCCAAATCCCGACGAATACGCATTTCAATTTCTGAAAGTAAAGCTTGTGCTTGCCGATCCAACAACTCATCGGAAGTTTCCCGCTCCGTATCCGCTGGGGTTGTATTTGCCTGATTTCCATTTTCTGTTTCTGGTATATTTGATTCAGACAACTCCGTCAAATGGGCTCGTCGTGTTCGATCTCCCAACCCTCGGGTATTCGCTATTTGCTGTGCATACTCTAACCGTTCACTCATTGTGCTTCCAGTTTGTCGGTTATAAAGCAGCGTTCCTCGTTCAATCAGATCCTCATTTAAAAGATAATACCCCTGAGCATAATATATCCACACAGGGACAGCGCCTTCTGGCGCTTCTACCGAATCATCCCGAATTAAATATACGGTGTTGCCAAGCACCAAACGCATAATTTCTCGGGTTGCTTCACGTTTCACAGTACGATTTGTTTTAGCTCGAATGGATAATTGAACGCCAATAGGATAGAGCGTCCATTGGGTTCCATCGACCTGTGCTGTGAGTTCCAAAGGGGATTCTACCGCTATTATTTTCGCTTGGATGCCCTCTTCCAATACGTGCTGGCGCTCTTCATCGGTAACCGCTCCAAAGACGGAGCACGCTAGTAATAAGCATCCGAGTATGAATATAAGTCCGATTAATCGTTGCATAGGGTTCCTTCCTTTGTTTGTTGAAGTATCAAACGATGCATAGATATGGATTGGATTCCTGGAATGGTTATAAATTCCAGGTCATTGTCATCCGGTTGTAATATAATAGAGGCAAATTTCCTTGTCAACTTCACACCGGGTGATGGGGTGCGTGAATTCATTCTTGAGTAAAATTATTCACAAACAACCTTGTGCACCTCGCTTACAAATTCATCTTCTATAAATTAACAACCTGACTCCCGAAGTTGACAAACACAACCACTTCCGCTATACTATCTTTTTGTTTTAGTTGAAAGATTAGCGAAAACCTTAGACAAGGAGAGAATCTGTATGCTATATAAAAATGATTGGGAACAAATAGAAAAACGCTTTGATGCATGGTGGAATCATGATTTGTATGATCGCGTCCTACTTCAGTTAACCGCTCCTAAAAGTAAACCAAACCATTCCGATTCTCCAGTAAATAAACACGAGCTAAACCGGGATTCTTTTGAAATCATTCGCGAATGGAGAGAAAAGGGATTTGATCACACCTTTTTACTTGATGATGCCGAGCACAGGATGGAGAGCACATATTATGGAGGGGAAGCATTCCCGAATTTTTGGGTCAATCTAGGTCCTGGAAGTTTGGCAAGTTATATTGGTTGTGAAGCTAATTATACCGATCATACTATTTGGTTTGGACCGCCTATTCTCAAAAGTTGGGATGATGTACATAAGGTTCAGTTTGATGAATATGGTTCATTATGGACTGCAACAAAAGAATTAACAGAACAATCCTGTAAACGCGGACAAGGGCGATTTCCCACTTCCATCACCGATTTAGGAGGGGGGATGGATGTTCTTGCTTCCCTTCGGGGGACACAAGCGCTACTGTTTGATTTGATTGAAAATCCTGAACCCGTTAAACAAGTGCGCGATTACATCGTAAAATATTGGCTTCATTGCTATAATACACTTTTCGAGATATTTAAAACGTACCAATCGGGAACATTCGGTTGGTTACCAACATGGTGTACAGGTCGTGTGTATCCCTTACAGTGTGATTTCAGTGCGATGATTTCCCCAACCATGTTTGAGGAATTCGTAGTGCCTGAGCTCCAAACACTGGGCAGAAACCTGGATCAGGTTATCTATCACTTGGATGGTCCAGATGCGGTGAATCATATTGATATACTATTAGAACTACCGGAACTGGATGCGATTCAATGGGTTCCTGGTGAAGGAACTCCTCCTGCCATACAGTGGATACCCCTTTTAAAGAAAATACAAGCCAAAGGGAAATCGTTATACATCTATGCCACCAAACCGCAAGAAGTGTTCGAACTGATGGACAGCCTTTCTCCAAAAGGATTGCTTATTTGTATGGGATGTGAAACGGAAGAAGTGGCTCGTTCTTTAATAGAACAAACGGAACAACGATTCGGCATGAAATAACAACTTGCAATTCCGATCAAATGAATTGTTTGATTTTAACAAACATGATGATCCTTTCCCTAATTCAAAGCTTGGTAGATTGTACCTTCTATAAACCAATAGACTGCAATTAAAGTTGGGATGTCATTCTCGAAAAAAAAAGTTATATTGATATAGGAAAACCAGGATGGAGATGCAAATTATTTATACGAGGATCAACCAACTCGTGGATCATCCTGCTTTTCACACATGCAATATCCCGGTTGGCGAGGTGTGCCCATGAATGAAACAGAATCGTTGGATAGTACCCAACTTGCAGGAAATATAAGCGAAGCAGTGGAAACCATTCCTAAGGATGAAGGATTGTTTGGTGTGTTTAATGATCTGCTTACTAGTTGGGGATTTGGTGCCGATATTTCCTTCTAAACGAGTATTGGTATCGTTATTGTTTTGATAGTTCTGGGGAGCATTGCCGCTAATTATCTAACCAAGTTTATTATTAACCGTATATTAA
>CAYPZJ010000117.1:0-12660 GCA_964414635.1 uncultured Spirochaetia bacterium | reverse complement strand
GGAATCAGTATTGAAGAATATCGAATACTATGCGGTTGGTGTGTATCAAACGGATGAGTTGGGTACACAAATTTGGTTGTCGGTTTCAAAGAAAGAAGACGGCTCATTAATGATAAATGCCGATCCTTACAC
The DNA here is from genome assembly GCA_964414635.1 of uncultured Spirochaetia bacterium. Classification (GTDB taxonomy): domain Bacteria; phylum Spirochaetota; class UBA6919; order CAYPZJ01; family CAYPZJ01; genus CAYPZJ01. The sequence continues at coordinate 12,528 of CAYPZJ010000117.1, read as the reverse complement.
GCACGAGGATTGGTTTAACCTACCTATCGAATCCTCCCTTATCCATACGGATCATGGTTCGTTTCAAATTGCTTTGTTTCCCTACAATACGCGAACCTTACACCGTCAGCTTCCTCTTCTGATTAAAGTAGCAGGATCAGGACTACTCTTCTTCTTCCTCTTTTTAGTTCTGTTTCCTATTTGGATGAATCGAGCCGTTCATAAACCTTTAAAAAATGTAACGGAGGTAATTAAGGCATCTGAAGCCGAAAATTTTAAAACACCACTTGATAAAGAAATCACGGCTGAATGGGAAGCGGCGTTTACCCCATTGGAAATACTCCGGGATGCAAATGAACGCCTAATTCATGGATTTGAGTCGGTTCAAAAGCTGGTACAAAACGCGGTTCAAAGCAAGTCTTATGATCAATGGTGTATGACTGCACTTTCTGAATTGGCGCTGTTCTGTCGGTTCGATCACGGGGTATTTATTGTACGAGATGCGGAGAACCCGTTTGAACTCTTAGGTTATTACGGATATAAACGAAGCGATGCCATTGAATCCTGGAAAGATCTACTTCCTGAATATTGGTTAACGTATTTTGAAACACCTCGTTATCATACCATCGTTATGCCCGACGAGGAAAACCCCTTAATCACTGAAGAATGTGAGGAATGTAAAGTCACCCGTCCGACCTTGTTTATTCCTTTATATGAGGATGATATTTTAACCGGCATTGTTTGTATGGAGCGTGACGAAGTAGACCCCGCTTCTATGATAGAACACAATTATATTCGCTTAGCCAACGATGTGATTAATGCATTTTTCCAGAAGAGTATATCGAATATTACTCCAGTTAAAATTGCACAGGAACAAGCGGCAGGTGATGAGCAAGCCCCAGCCGTTCCTTACATATTGCGTCCATGGGCAGATTCGGATGACCTGGCACAATCTTCGGATGTGGATCGATTGCTTCAAAAGACGGTTTCGGATCTTCAAGCAGGGAATTGGGAAAAAGTTATTCCTTATTTAATGGATGGATTAAAAAATCTTCCCGAAATTTCGGATGTGCTCAAACGACTTGGAGAAGGATATTACGAACGCAAACAGTATGCACTTTCGATAGGGTTCCTACAACTGTATTGCGAAATACACCCAGAAGACGAACGAGAGCATAGACTTTTAATTGCTGCATTGGTACATAATCATAATTATTCTCAAGCAGAACACTTGCTTAAGAATCTTTTAGAGAAGAACCCCAATGACTTAACTATTCAAAAAATGCTTCGGCTGATTTATCAAAATATTCGTGTTCTCTATGAGAATTATAGCCAAGAATCAACCTCCCTACTCAATACCAATCGCACGGATTCATCCACTCCACCTGACTCTCCTCCTATGGATTCTTCTCCTGAAACATGATTACTTTGTAGGCAATAACGCTGCATAACTACGAATTCGAAGTGACATGTGTTGAGTAAAATGAAACCATTTAACAAAATATTTTCATCAATCGGTGCCGTTTTGCGTTATATTTTAAAGAGTTGATGAACCTGTATTAATACAGGCTCAATTTTATTGCACAAGATATAACTATGACAAACACAAATGCATGGATAGCCCTTATACTTATTGTATTTCTAATTGGTGGAATACTCACATACTCCACGAGCTGCTCCGATTCCTATAATACTAATTTATTCCTGGAAATTCCCCAACTAAACGTTGATAATGCCACTTACAACGCTGTTTCGTTGTCCTGGGATTCAATTGAACATGCGGAATCGTATATCATAAATCGGTATCGCCAGTTTAAAAGCTATACCTCGGTTGTAGAATTAGGTCAAACGACAGAAACCACGTTTACCGACGCAACAGTATTTCCTGAAACCAGCTATTTTTATGGCGTTATCGCAGTTAATAATTATGCCAAAAGTACGGAGAGTGCCTGGATTGGTGTTGTAACAGGCTCCGTTACGTTGCAACCGTTCACACCTACTGATGGGGATAGCCTCTGTAGTGTTAATCCGCAATTCACATGGGAAGATGCAGCGATAGCTAATACAATCTATCGGTTGCAGGTGGCATCTGATAGTGCTTTTACAAATTTAGTGCTCGAAATCACGACCAATGCAACAAGTTTTGATTCATTGGGATATATGACATTCCCTTCGGGTTCTTATTATTGGCGATATTTATTGGAAACCGATACGCTTCGAACGGATTTTTCTACAATACACCAATTTGATATTGTTGCGTCCGTAAATCCACCTACGGTGGATTCATTTACCTTAACTTCCGCTCCTATTTCAACGGATCCTGTCGTTACATTTGATTTAATTGAAAGTGGCACATTATGTTCCAATGTTACGCATTGGCTTATTACAGAGGACTCTATCCAACCGGTGCCTACGGATTTTGTCCACACGGTTCGTCCTACTTCCCATACGATCACCAGTGGATTTGGGATCAAATCCATTTACGCTTGGGTTTTAGATAATGCAGGTAATGTAAGTCAGGTCTTTACTCCCATTACGGTGGAATATTGTGATCCAAGTATATTGTATGTTCGAACCGCAGGGGATGATACCGATATTGGTCATACACCTGGTACAGCACTTAAAACGATAGGAGAAGCATTTACCCGTGCGGGATCCGATCCGGTTATTAAAGAAATTCGTGTAGCACAGGGAACCTATCAGCAGGAATTAACCCTCAATTTTGATATTCTGTTTTATGGTGGTTACAACGCGGATTTTTCTGTGCGGGATCCAAGCACAACCATAAGTCGGATAACTGCGCCGGATAATGTGGGTAATACGTTAATTATTCATAGCAGCGACGTATCTAATGCCTGTATGATCGATGGATTTAGAATACTAGGAAGTAAGAATAATACTGTAACCGATGGGACAGGGAACGGAATTTTAGTTACAAATAATGCCGCACCGACCTTGCAAAACCTTGTAGTTGCAGGTGGATCGGGGAATACAAAACGGGGTTGTGGAAATGGGATTTTTATTTATGATGGGGCAAATCCGATTATTGATCAGTGTACCCTTACAGGTGGAGATTCCAATTCCGATCAACACAGTGGGATGGCTTTATACTCGCTTCAAGCAACGGGCGTAATACAAAATTGTACCCTTCAAGGTGGAAAAACAAATACGGGTGCTGATTCGAGTTTTGGTATTGGAATTATCGATGAGACAACCCCCCATAGCATACAAAAAAATGCAATTACAGGTGGCGATTTCTCCTCCACTTCTGTAGGAATAGCAATGGTTAATGCGAATCCCGTTATTATGGACAATGCCATGATAACAACAAGTGGTACGATTGATATTGCCTATGGAATTTTTATTGATGGAGGAAACTGCGAATCAGCGATTATTTCAGGAAATTATATTGAGGCGGGAAAAGGTACAAAAACAACGGCTATTTATACAAAAACGAATTGCAGCATTACAAACAATACGATTGTGGGAGGCGTATCTTCGGCAAATAATGCGACGCATAAGCTGATTCAGGTTGTTGATGCACCAGCGACTACCAATGAAATACGTGGGAATTCATTGAGTGGCACGGTATCCGATATGATTCAAACCTTTGTAATTTTTCATATTGTGAACTCTTCCCCCACCATCATACAAAATACCTTTACTGAATTAGCAAGTACTCTTCCGAGTTTCCCAAATACCGCGCTGGGATTTAGTTTGGAAGCAACGACTGCTGGTGTTGATATGATTCCTCGGATTGAATCCAATACGATTCCTGTTCCATCTGCTCATGAGACGAAGGGCATACAAATCGTTCGTACGGCAGTCACCGCTCGTATTATTGATCCACAGTTGGTAGATAATATTATTACAGTTGGTGCTGCAACCACATTGAATTCATACGGGATTCATTTAAGTGGAAATGCTGTACGGATGAATACGTGTACTGGGAATACGATTAGTGCTGGGGAAGCAAATGGTGCTGGATCGGATAGCGTTGGTTTATTTCTTGCTGCGAATGAAACTGACCAGGTTACGATTGGACCTGGGAATACAATTAATGCGTCCGGTGCGGAAAACAATTCGATTGGAATATTCAGCAATTCAGGTACCGATGCCGAAATTATCGAAAACGTAGAAATTGCGGGTGGTACATCCAGTGGGAATGATTCTTTTGGAATTGTTGGCGTACAAGGGGAAGATCTTCATATTTATGGGAATCAAAAAATCACAGCGGGAGATGCACCAACAGGTAGTTCCATTGGTATATATTTAGATTTTACGGGGCTTGCTGCCTCGAAATCAATCTTAATAGCACGGAATTATATTTACGCAGGTGAAACATGTACCGATTCAGTCGGTGTAACCCTATCTGGATATTGTAACGCGCAATTTCGTAATAATTATGTTTTTGGTGGGTGGGGAAGTAATTCTTCAACAGGAGTGATTATCGAAAATTTACCTGTTTCGGAAGATATTATTACCTTACATATGAATACTATTAATGGTGGAAAGAGCGCCAATTTTGTACGGGCATTAAGCATCTATGATAACGCACATCCCAATGTTTTTAATAATATTTTTACCTGTACTTCAACAGACATAGCAAAAGGGCGCGGGGTAATCAGCTCTTCAACATCCGAACCACGGATCTTTCGGAATAACTTTTTCTATAATTGTCCGGAATACCTGTATAACAACGATGGTGTCGTCTTTCAAAATTCGGATACCACCACCAGCAATGCATTCAACGATTTGGATTTAGATACGACTTCAACCATCGGGTTTGAGTCTAGTTTTACAGCTGCTGCTACCGTTACACAAAATTTGGTACTCGATATAGAACCTGCTTCGAGTTCAATTTTTGTAGACGCTGCCAATCACGATTATCACCTTGTAAATAGTATTGTTCCACCCTTTCCACCGGTACCGATTGATAAAGGGTATAGTCCCGCCGCGGGTTTAGCCTTTATTGATATTGATGGTGAAATTCGTCCCGCAGGACTCGCATTCGATATCGGATATGATGAATACCACTAACAGAATCCAAGCAGGACAATTCTATGTTAATGCATCGATCTAAGATTTTATCTCGATGGGGTAGATTGGTAATACCACTGCTACTATGGTGTAGTATTCCATCTTCCATTTTTGCAGATGCAGTTGAAACACCATCCCAGGCACCCTGGCGTGGATTTCATGTGGGAAGCATCATCATGGAATCGGTTGGTGGCAGTGTATTATTCACCGGGGTTGTATTCACCTTAACGGGTGGAGTTATGGAGAAGCGAGTATATACCGTTTCAGGTCAGACCATGGTGGGTGCTGGATTGGGGACATTTTTTCTTGGTGCTATTTTTTATGAGCTTGCGAGTGAACATCGTTCTGCAGAACAAACAGCGAGCGTACCGGGCGAAAGAATGCAATCCGATTGGGTTTTATCTATTGCTCCTTACCAATGCGGGACCCAAATGAGGCTTCGTTTGGGCTTTCGATTCTAATCCACATTTTATATGATCAACGTGCCTTTCGATTTTTTTTCTTTCCTATACTACATTTGAGCATTCTATCCAACGTATTCACGTTTATGTATAATCCTTCATTTTGATGAACAACAGAAAGGGGGCACATCATGTACGCTTCCTCCGTCTCTAAAACACATTATATTAAACAAAGCATGCTAATTGGTTTAACGTTTGTATGGGTATAGATTGGTATTCAATGAATAAGTCTAAAAAATGTACACACCGAGCAGATTGGACTACGATTAGCAGTTTGCATATATTCATGAGGATATGGGGTGATTAAGAAAAATGGTCTCGTCATTGAACAAAATCGACCCTGACATGCCTTCAACCTGGAGTAATCGAATGAATTCTGGTAAACAATGCATAACAAAACAAAGCGTGATACGTTCCAGAGATAATAATGAGTGGGTATATCGTTTATTTATAATTGGTCTGGTGCTGATTGGTCTGATCGGTTTTTCCTGTCAACAGGGTAAAACATCTCAAAAAACAAATAATGAAACCATGACCGATCAAACATCCGTGCCTGCTACGCACCCAGAATCTGTAACCCTCCCGGATGTACCATCAATAAAGGTATATACTGAAATCCCTACATTCGATCAAATACAACATGATATAACGTCATTGGATGAATGGAAGGAGGAAGAACCTCCGAAGGTATATACGCCAGCCACCTTAAGTGATTTGATAAATGGTAGTGCAGAAGATTATCTTGCATTTGGGTTTGATTCGTTATTGTATTATCCGCGACTTCGTTATCATCAAACGCGATTTTCTGTATACATTTACAAAATGGAGAAGCAATTTTCTGCGTTTGGGATATATTCGGCAGAGAAGCCTTATCGATATGAACAAGCTCCGATCGAGCAGGATGGATACTGGCAGGATGATGAATTGGTTTTTTGGGAAGGTTCCTTTTATCTAAAAACGCGAGTATTAAACGAAGAAGGAACCGCATTTGATCGTAGTGTGGTTGAACAATTTATGAATGGGATAAAACGTTTTATTCCAGATGAAACCACCGCTTTAGAGCAAATCCGGGCAATCTTCCCAAAAGTGCATCAAGAGACAACAAGCTTTCAATATCAACCAAGTGGATTTGAAGGATTGGAGTTTATTCAGCATGTGTTCCGATGTGAACATGTTATCGATGGAAAGCGATTAAAAACATTTGTTGCATTCTACAAATCCCCCCCGCAAGCTAATAAAGTGATTGGTGCCTTCCGTGCGTTTATTTCGAATGATTGTGGTGGTAACAATTATAGCGATCAACGGACAAAAAAAATATATTATGCTGATTGTTCCTATTTTGAGGGAAAACAATATCTACTTGTAAATGATGGAAAAGTCTTTGGGTTGTTTGGAGATATAGAAGTAGATGAAGCCTATGATTGGTTGGAAAAGATGATGGAGCGGGCAGTGAATCTGAATTATAAGGATTTGGAGAATTAGTACTATGTTAATCCCTTTTCAAGAACTCATAACAGAAGAATTGAATCAACTGGAACAAGAAGGGATGGATATTACGCCAATTCGTTTGGAATTGGAACGCTTTTTGTTTACCGATTGGGAGCAGGCGTATAAGCTTCAAGCATTATTCGATGATGCACCGAAAAAATCTGCATTTAGCTATTCCGAGCCGTCCCAATGGGCTGAAATCCAGCAACATTGGACTACATTGGCTGTACTGGATTCCTACCGGGGATCCGATCAGGAATGTTACGATCGTCTATATGGGGGGTGGCTTGGTCGATGTGTAGGGTGTGCATTGGGAAAACCCGTAGAAGGCTGGAATAGTCACGAAGAAATATGGGATTATTTAAAAGGGGCTGATGCGTATCCATTGGATAATTACATTCCTTGGAATTCTTTGTATGATAAACGTAAAGCCGATTGTAAAGCGAGTACTCGGGAACATATACAGTATATGGAAAATGATGATGATATCAATTATACCATAATTGGAAAGATGCTGTTGGAAAAGTATGGTGACAAGTTTACCCCGGACCATGTTTCCCAAATATGGATGCAATATCTTCCTTTATTTTGTGTTTTTACAGCAGAACATCGAGCGTATGTGAATCGGGCGATTGGAATCCCTGCTGAACAATGTGCCACCTTTATGAATCCCTATCGAGAATGGATAGGCGCTCAAATTCGTGCGGATTTTTTCGGGTACATTGCCCCTGGGGATCCTGCTCGTGCAGCTCGAATGGCATACCAGGATGCATCATTTTCCCACACGAAAAACGGGATTTATGGGGAAATGTGGGTTGCTGCGATGCTCGCGGCTGCGTACACGTGTGATTCGCCCGAACGGATTATCCAAGTTGGAATGAGTCATATTCCTAAAACAAGCCGGTTATTTGAAGCACTGGAAAATGTAATCCAGTGGTGGAAGCAGTACGAGACGTGGGAAGAAACCTTCCGTCAGATACGAGAACAGTATGGTTTTTATCATTGGATTCATACTATTCCGAATGCCTGTTATGTAGCAGCGAGCTTGTTATATGGGGATGGGGATTTTGAAAAGACCGTATGCTATGCAGTTATGGCAGGAGCGGATACCGATTGTAATGGAGCTACAGCGGGTTCGGTTGTTGGTATAGTTCGTGGAGCACATGCCTTACCTGCTAAATGGACAACCCCTTTGCATGATACCATTCATAGCTACGTGGTTGGGTATGGAGAAGTTCGTATTTCAGATCTAGCACAACACACGCTTGCACTTTTAGCTAGAAACTAAGCCTGGTATAATCATTTCAGACCTCATCTAGACGACTCGAAGCCGTGTGTGTTGACATTTATTGAAAAGGCATTATCTTCTTACGAAGATATACCCAAACGCAAGCGGTTTGGTAGGGAATTGTACGTTACCCTGTTATATATAGTATAGAGTGTATCAAAACCATGTTGAATGGATAGCGACTGGAGGAAATTTTTGTGAGACTTCTGCTCATTCTGTTTTTTGTTGTACTTGTAATTCCTGCCTTTTCTCAAAGTCCTCCCTTAAATCAAACCTATGAAGCCATGCCTCTTTCCGAGATTCAACGTGGAATGCAGGGTATAGGATTCTCCGTATTTAATGGATTGGAAGTGGTTTCTTTTGAATTTGAAGTAGTAGGTGTGGCTGCTAATCAAGGTGGATACAACTCCTATGTGATTGCTTTATTACGGGGAGCCAATCTGGAATACACAGGTGTTCAAGCCGGTATGAGTGGAAGCCCGGTATATATCGATGGAAAAATTATCGGAGCTGTGGCAGCGACCTTTCCGCTTCAGAAAGATCCTTATGCGATTATTCGTCCTATCGAAGAAATGTTAGCCACTCAGGATTTAATCCATATTGAATATCCGAATCAGTCCTTAGAGTTTATTCCCCTTGAAGATGGAATGGCATCTACGTTTTATGCGTCGCACGAACAACCCTTTACCTATCAATTTTGGGAACGTGTAGCAGCGGGCAATGTAACCGATGCGACTATGGTGCCAATTCGAACGCCACTATATATGGCGGGGTTTTCTGATTCAGTGCTGCAATTATTCAAAAATCAGCTGGAATTATATGGTTACATACCCGTTGTATCGGGTTCGATGAATCTTTCCGCTCAACCACTTCCTGATGAGGTATCTGATGAGCTTAATCCTGGTGATCCCGTAGGAATACAGTTTATCGGTGGGGATATTTCTGCAGAAGCTATTGGAACTGTAACCTGGCGCAGCGAAGATCGGATTTTACTTTTTGGACATCGAGCGTTCCAGCGTGGGCTTTTAGAAGCGCCTTTAACCAAAGCATTCATTTATACCGTGGTTCCCTCATTAAATCTATCGTTTAAAATGGGACGATCCATCAAAGTGGTTGGAAAAACGGTGGGAGATTTTGAAGCGGCGGTGGTAGGGCAATTAGGTGCATTTGCGAAAACGATCCCTGTGAGTATGCAAGCAACTAAAGGTGATCAATCCATACACTATGATTATACCGTAATCAAAGATCCTTTGTTCTTCCCCAATTCTATGGCAAGCGCCGTTCTTATGGCGATGGCATTCTTCCAACCTGCTAATGAATTGGATACCATACAGATAAAAGCATCGTTATCCGTTCGGAATAAAGATACTCAACGGTTTGATGTGCTTACATTTGAAGATTTTTGGACGGGGAGTGTCTCCCAGAAGAATTTAATCCAGCTGTTTATGCAATTTATACAACAGATGCAACAAGTGGTCTATAATCCTTTTAGTCCTGTAGATGTGGAATTGGTAGATATACAAATAACGATACGTCCAGATTTCAATTATGCGAATATCGAGCAATTACGCGTATTATCCACGGATATTCGTCCAGGAGATGATGTTCCTATCGAAATTGTTTTTCAGAATTATAAAAAAGAAACTTTGGTTCATCGGGAGACGATTCATATTCCAGAGGGAGTGGATGCGTCGGCTATCTATTTAGGAGTAGGAAGTGCGAAGCATGCTGAGGCGCGAGAACGTAGCCGTGCTGCAGCGCTATTTACACCTCATTCATATGAGGAACTGATTGAATTGCTCAATCGAGATACCTCGTTTAATCATTTAGTAATTTGGCTTGAACTACAAGATCTAGGCTTGGTTGTGAATGGACGTGCCTTACCAGGATTGCCCTCCTCCCAGTTTGTATTATATGGCTCATTGAACCAAACTGATAGCGCCATGTATGCAAGCCGAACTTTAAAAAGTTATGAAACTAATTTTCTTGTGAATGGTTGGAAGATGATGCCGTTGGCGATCAACCCGAATCCCCACTATAAATAATGGAACAGCAGTATATGAAACAGTTAATCGTAGCTAGTATAGGAGTGTTCCTCCTTGTGTTATGTAGCATTACAATCAGTTTTGGAATTGAGACCAAATTTTTTGTGGATCGAACTATTTCAGATTTTGAAGATGGCCAATTTACTGGATTAGCACTGGATCAATTTGGTCACATATCGCTTTCTTCGAGTGTAGAAGAATTGCAGGAAGGGGTGGTCATGTTGGTTTGGGATTTATTGAAAATGACGGACGGCACCATCTATGCGGGGACGGGCAATCAAGGACGAATCTATGAAATAGAATCAGATCATTCGGTATCGCTTTTTTTGGAAACGCAAAGCTTGAGTGTATCGTGTTTGGCTATGGATAATGAACAACATATATTAGCAGGTACGACAGCACCGGGCAAGCTATTACGGATTCAACAAGATAAGTCTGTTGAGGTGGTGCTGGAAGATTTTGGATCCACTTATATTTGGGATATTGCGGTCGATGATACGGGTACGATTTATCTAGCGTGTGGGAATCCGGCTAAAATCATCCGAATCACTCCCCAGGGCGAAGCAACGGATTTATTCGAATCGCCGGATGAAAACCATTTTATGGCATTACTTCATCAGAATGGGTGGTTATATTTTGGTAGTGAAGGACAAGGTGTTGTTTATCGAATACGTACAACGGGTGAGAACCTTCAAGTATTATACGATACGTATGAGGATGAAATTGTTGCAATGATAATGGAACCGGAAACCAACCAAGTGATTATCGCAACAGGTACTCGCCACCGTAAAATCCCTACGAATGAGTTTGATTATACGGATTCGTTTGTGCGGATGGGATCGGAGATAGGGATCACTCGCCTCACCAGTGAACACCGAACCAAGGGCATGAATAAAAACTCAGTGTATCGAATTCACCCAGAGGATAAAACGGTAGAGAAGATATTAACGGTGGATCAGACGTATTTTACTTGTTTAACCTACGATAACAATCAAAACTTATATGTGGGAAGTGGGGATGCAGGCGTTGTGTATCAATTGGATGAGCATGACATTCCTTCTCGGTTTCTAACATTGAATCAAAAGCAGGTAGTTAGTATTCTACAGGAAGATGATGAGCATTTCATTATGGGAACAGGAAACACGGGATCCTTGAATCGAGTGAGTATTGTTCCAAGTACAGAAGGGACTTATATTTCAGAAGTGAAAGATGCGTCCCAAGTAGCTACCTGGGGTAGAATCCAATGGGATGGGACGGATCCCCAAGCCAGCCTCATCACTCTTCAGACCCGAAGCGGTGATACGGCTACAGTCGATGAAACCTGGACTGAATGGTCGGAACCTTACACCGATCCATCCGGCACACCCATAACAAATGAACCCCATAGGTATATTCAATACAAAGCTACGTTTTCCGCTTCTCATTCAGATACCCAAGCAGAATTGCGGGGTGTTTTGATTCCTTATTTATTGGAAAACAGACCCCCCGTTTTGAGCAATTTCAACTTTGATGTGATTCCTCCTGGATTAAAGAAAAACGATACCCGGTATACTCAGATTAAGTTGGAATGGAAAGCGGAAGACCCAGATGGAGATACACTGACATATGATTTGTTTATTCGAGAAATGGATCAGGATTTCTGGCTTCCTTTGGTAGATCGGTTGACGGATGATTCGTATACATTCCAAGCAGATCGTTATGGAGATGGGATGTATCAATTTCGATTACTCGCTTCGGATGCAGCGTCGAATGCATATGGTACAGACAATCAGCAGGAATTAACCTCGGAGCCTTGTGTGGTGGATACCCTTCCCCCCGTTTTTACGGATATTTCCTTGGAATTACAGAATGGTGTTTATATTCTTACAGGTACTGTAGAGGATTCTACTTCCATTGTACGAAAAGTTGAAGTATCGATCAATGGGAATGCATGGATGATGCTGACCCCTGTTGCACTCTTATATGATGCACCGCAAGCACATTTTGAGGTGCAATTTGATTCGATTCAACCCGATTTTTTGTTAGAGGGGAAGAATGTAATGACGGTTCGGGCAACCGATGGCTCTCTCAATGTTGTATTAGAGCGCCTTTATTTTGATCGCATCGAATAAGTTCTTCAGCTCCCTTCAAAACCCTTCATGATTCAAACAGCATATTTATTTTGTAATGATATCACGGAAATTGATACAATCCTCAAGCAAACGGCTTTACCCCCGGAATTAGAATC
>CAYPZJ010000116.1:0-12665 GCA_964414635.1 uncultured Spirochaetia bacterium | reverse complement strand
TGGTATTTGAAGCAAACAACGGATGGGATTGATACTTTTTATAAAGGTATTCTCGGGCTTTCAATTCACGCTCAGGATGTTCTCGAGCACTAGCACATAAACCATCAGCAAAGGAGCCGTGCACTTGTTCATAATTTACCAACGCATGTTTAACCCGCAATAAACCTGATGGATAACGCATTCCCACTCGAATATTAAAATCCCAATCTTCCAACCAGGAACAGTCCTCATCCCATCCTCCAATTTCTTCCCAAATACGTTTATAATGAATAAAAGTATTGGTATCGGCTCCCACTTCCATCCTAAACGCACGTTCAAGGGAAAAATTCTGGGTATGATCGAGTGTTCGGGCTACAGGTAGCAATAAATATCCCGAATCGCCTTCCCTCTGTTGAAGCTCCAGTTTCACTGAATTCTTCGCACAAAATGCAAACACTTTATTCGGCTTCTCTTTCAGAGTATGAATCATAATATCTAAGAAGTCGGGATGAAATGTATTGTCACTATCCAAATACCCAATTAAATCCGCTTTAGCTAATCGCACTCCTGCATTACGTGCAGCAGAGACACCCTTGTTTTTTTGAAACACATACTGAATACGATCATCACGAAAATAAGAAACCAATCGGGCGGTTTCATCCTGCGAACCATCATCTACGATAATTAGTTCCCAATAAGGATACCGTTGATGTAGCACCGATTGGATCGCTCGCCAAACGATGTAACACCGGTTATACGTAGGTAAAATAATGGAGATCGTTGGATTCATGGTGATGAGAACTTCTCTTGAATATATCGCTGAAAGGCGGTCTGCTCACGGATTAAATCAAAGCTGGCTTCATTTTCTAAAAGACTTCCATCCCTAAATCCTTTTTGATACGCCTTCTCCAAATATTCCAACGTATGATCTAGATCTTCGGATGCTGCATATATTGCTGCTAAATTGACATAAGGATGATAATCTCGACGATTGGTATAGGGTAATGCTTGTTCATAGAAAACACGTGCCTGCTCTACATTCCCACGAGTGTGATAGATCCACCCTTTATAGTAATATGGTTCCCAGCGCGTTGGGAAATGGTCGATAATGGAATCAAATTGCTGTTGGGCTTGATCTAGCTTATTCTGCATAATAAAGATATAACCCAAATTTATTTGCGTAACCACATCATTCGGTTGAGATTGCAGATACGATTCTAACGCATGCTGGGCTTCGCTCCATTGTCCTTGTATAGTATATGAAAAGGCAATAATTTTATTAAGTAACTGATTATTTTGGGTTTGGCTCGTTGCTTTTTGGATCAGCTCCGCAGCTTTTTCTACGTCCCCTGCTTTGTAATATAGGGTTATTAAATAAGCAAGAATATCGTAGTTATCAGGTTTGTATTCTTGTGCCCTTAAAAGCTGCTCTTTGGCTTCAGAATACCGTTCCAATTTAAATAACGTGATCCCCTTATAGTAGGCTAATTGAAAAGGCGTTACATCCGAATTTTCTGTATCTACTAGATTAAGATGTACTAGCGCTTGTGCAGGATCGCCACTATTACTGGCACATACCCCCCGAATAAAGTGCAACCAGGGATCCGGGTTTACTTCACTTTCAATAGCGTGTTCTGCAAGGGAAACAACTCGATCAAAATTTTGATAATAATAATGATACCGAATAAGCGGAATATACGTGGGATCATCATAGCGTAACTCATCTAGGGAATCTGCTAGAAATTCAGCAGCAGCACCCTCATTTTCCAAATTCAGTAACGTCAAAGACTGGTTATAATACAACTCGCTAAAGACTTGTTGGGATGTGAGATAGGACAGACTATTCGCAAAGAAAACCGCCGCATCTGTAAATTGCTTTTCTAAAAACGCAATGTATGCTAAATGATAATACGCATACCCCGCCTGAAGGTCCATTGGAAAACGCTCTAAAAAAAGGTGATAATATGTCTTGGCATTTTCATAAGCGAGTTCTTCAAAATACATATCTGCCAGCAGTAAATATACTAAGGGATTAGTAGACCAGATATCTTTTAAATAAAGCAAAATGGCATAGGTTGCCTCTCGATTATCCATACGAAGATAACAGAGAGCCCGATTAAACAGAATTTTCTGCATATCTTCTTCGCTTAACCGACTAATACGGCTGTAATAATAATCTGCCTGTTCATAGTCTTGTAAGAAATAATACGAATGAGCAATATATAAAAGCAGGACTTGATCATTGGGTTGAAATGCTTTACAAGAAAGGAATTTCTCAAGGGCTTCGCGATATTCCAGACTATAAAACAAGGTCATGCCCTTCTGAAACTCACGATAGTAATCATCCCCATCGAATATAGGCGGCGTGGTATCAAACTGCGTAACAAGGTTAAGTATTAATAAAATAATCCTCATAGAAGTTTTCCTAATCGGCGCAGCTACGAATAATTCTGTATATCACGCTAATGACGGTTACCTTTTACCCATTCTGTATTGTCAATTCAATTTATACCACGCCCTCGAACTAAACCTTGTTTTATTTATCGGCTTATTTTAAGAATAATCAATTTTAAGGACTGATGATTGATACCACAAGAACGGATTCACATGAGTTGCACGGAGTGATTACTGTAGGGTATTCAGTGTGGTGGTTTGCTCGTTCATTGATAAAGGTAAAACAAACTGCAATGCATACTAATACTGAACTAGACTACGTTGGTATCCCGCTTTAATAATGAAATCCCACGGTTCGGTTAAACGATCTTTCCACCATTCCACTTGTGCATAAATAAATAGGGCGTCGATAGGATCCCGATATCGATTCAATCCTTGAAAAATAAACTCCAGCATCATCAGATACGTATGATGAAACGCATCATAATTCTCTGAATCCGTATCCTCTCGGAATTCAGTGAGCAAGTAGGAATAATCTAGGATAATCTTAAAATTCGCTTCTTGAAACATGCTGATGCGCACTCCCAGGTTATTGATCCCAGATCCCGTTGCCTGTAAAGGAAGTCCCCAACGCCCCACATTGCGCATCCGCTTTGTATACCATCCCGCTACCGGTTGAATTAATAATCCAGTATTCGCACTTCGAGTATGTAAAGGAATGTAAAAACCAAAAGAAATCCCTCCACGGAAACTACTCATGGTTTCATTAGAAAGGGTGGACACCTGCCCCATTACATCTTGTACAATAGCAGCCAACATCATACTGTAGTATCCCACACCAACATTTAACCCATATTTCGCCCAAATATCCAATCCAAACCGCGCATCTTCCTCTCCAATCATGGTTACCCCCGCTAATCCTGCATCCAAATTGGATGCGATGAGATGCGTTAATCCCCCGTCACTGTATAAATCCGCCATGATTCCTTGAATGACAAAAACGGGACCCAATCGAGCTCGATTCTTCCAGTAGGATCCCTGAGCACCGAGGGTGAGAATACTCCATGCAGTATCGTTGGTATAATATTCTCGAAACAAATCATATTCATCATCTGAAACCGTTCGCGTTTCCGCCCCATAAAATTGAACTTGATCCACAAATACATTCAGTCGAACGTTGGGAATCAGCATTTCATCGGGATGGGTTTCTCTATAATACTGGATCTCATTGGGTTGAAGCGGTGTTAGGTTAAGCGTTCCTGAAATTGAAATATCGGTAATCTTTGTAGGTACTTGTTCTATCCTATAACCCTTTTCTGCAATATTTGATATATTCGCTTCCACATTTAATTCGGCTACCTGTACATCAAATTGTATGGGACGTTCAGGGGATAGATCGTTTGTTTTATATTGGGACTGAAATTGGTTTTTTAGTAGCGTACTGACTTGTTCTTGGGTTTCGTTGATTTGAATTAAATACCCATTCGGAGAATAATAATCATAGATCTCGATATAGGGAGTAAGAAAAACACCTGCATAGGTATAAATGCAGCCTGCGACGAGCATAGCAGCTACATCCATAATTATGGAATTGGGTTCGCTTGTATTAAAATAAACTTCTTGGGATTGACTGCAATCAAATTGTGAGGTAGGGCGGCTAACTTTATCCATAGACCAAAGGGATCCCAACATGGTACTACTCCAGAATAATGTAACCAGCAATATTTGCACAAATCGAGGGATGTTTCGCATTCCAAACTCCTTTTTTTAGGATTCGTTTTCTCAATCATTTACATAGATAAACCATGAATCAACCAGGTAATTAAACACTGCATTTCACCAATAAACCCTTAAAACATAGCACAAACAGGCTTTTTTGACCGTGTTTCACCCATGCGATTAAAAAGAATTCTTGTTTTTGTCTATAAAAATGATTATCTTAAGTAACGAATGATCTAGCAACAGGTATAACGATTCATCGTATTTTACCTGGAGAAGCGAACTCATTCGTAATTCAATAAGACACGGGATGTAGCTCAAAGGCTAGAGTGCAAGTTTCGGGTACTTGAGGTTGCGGGTTCGAGTCCCGCCATCCCGATAGAAACCTTCCAATCAAAAAGCCAATCGAAGTGTTTAATAGGATAGGTGTGTTAAAATAGTTCTCACCGATCTATATATTAAGGAGCAACCTATGAGTAATGCAACCGAAGAAACCACAACCGAAGAGAAAGTTAAACTTGCTATAGATAAAATTCGTCCCAACCTTCAAATGGATGGAGGGGATATTGAATTTTTAGGCATGGAAGGGGATCAAGCCCGAGTACGTCTTCAGGGAGCTTGTGCTGGGTGTATCCATGCCCAACAAACGTTAAAATTAGGTGTTGAACGATTTGTAATGCAGGAAGTTCCTGAATGTAAGGGTGTTGTAGCAGATTAAACCCCTTCTCTTTAAAAAATAATCCTGCGTGATTGGTCGCAAAAGGAAATCTGATTACCGATGGTTAACCAGCCTTCCAGGTTTTTCGTTTCCGAGTAGACCGAGTGTTGAACAGCTTGTCCAGTTTTTCAACCATAAACTTGTTTAGACCTCCACCTCCAATCCCCCTACCCCTTTCTTGATCCCTGAGCACCGCCGAAGGGCAGGAAAGGGTCTGGGATGAGGGTATAGAGATAGATCATCCGTGGACAGCCCATTTAACCGTAGGTAAAAAAATATATGGATATAGGGCATAATTTTTATTTATGATCTATACTTGAAAGTTTCCGTTTTGACATAGGCGTCTGTAGCGCGAAGAGCAGCAGACAATCAAATAACACACGTGGATAGGACTACGAATAGCAAACTCATCTGTAAAGGTGTCAATCAATTGTTAACCAAATACGGCAGTTTTCTCAATCTCTTTTGATTATACTACAATTGTTACAATATAAGTCGGTTAATATTACATTGGGATTTATTCACGGAGCATTTGGATATCCGAAATGCCCCATGTTCGAGCTGTTTTAGGATATAAAAATTCGAGTCAACAAAAGGAAATTAACAATCGTATGAATGCTATCAAAGCTATATTAATTGGTGCGGGAGGCAGAGGCACACACACATTTGGCGGCTACGCACTGGATAATCCTCACATATTACAATTTATTGCAGTGGTTGAACCCAACAAAACCAGGAGGCAATCGTTTCAACAAGCCCACCATATTCCGGATGAACGCTGTTATGATCATTGGGATGATCTGTTTACGAAAAATCTACCGGAAGCAGACGCCGTAGTTGTTGCTACGATGGATCAGCAACATTACACTCCGGCGGTACAAGCGATGGAACGGGGATATCATGTGTTACTAGAAAAACCAATGGCAATGACTCCGGAAGCATGTATGGCTATGGTTGAAACATCCAAACGAACCGGTCAAATGCTCCAGATCTGTCATACTCTGCGGTATGTTCGGTTGTTTCAAACAGTGAAGGAAATGCTGGATGCAGGAAAAATTGGACGCTTGATTCATATAGAATATAAAGAGAACGTATGCTATTGGCATATGGCTCATAGTTTTGTCCGGGGTAATTGGCGGAATGAATCCGGTTCGGGTCCCATGTTACTTACTAAAAGTTGTCACGATTTGGATATGCTTTTACATTTTGCAGGGGAACCGGTTCGCAAAGTTGCATCGTTTGGGCAGCTATCGTATTTTAATCAGGAAAATAAACCGATAGATGCACCGCATCGGTGTACAGAAGGATGTCCAGAACAAGATACATGCCCGTTTTATGCTCCGCGATTATACCTAAACTCTGGACCTGCTTTTTGGATATCCAGCTATTTTAGTCATGCAACCAACCCCGAAGAATCCTGGCAGCAGTTGCATACATCGCCATATAGTCGCTGCGTGTTTGACTGTGATAACGATGTGGTGGATCATCAAGTGGTTTCCCTTGCGTTGGAAAAGGATATCACAATTAATTTTTGTATGAATGGATTTAACAAAGATGACATTCGTACGATGAAGTTAGTCGGAACCAAGGGTGAATTGCGTGCACACATGGGAAAAAATGAAATTGAGTGGTCTGATTTTCTTCATGGCGATACCGAAGTTTATACTCCAGGATCCCAAGCGGGAGGACATTATGGTGGAGATCCTAACTTAATCTATACGTTCTGTCAAGCCGTTCGTCATAATGACCATACCCGAATTCGTACATCAGCCGACGTTTCTCTTACTAGCCATTTGTTGGCATTTGCAGCCGAGCAGGCTCGTAAAACCGAATTGGTAATCGATTTTCAATCCTATTGTGCTCAATTAACGGAATTAATGAAGAACAAGTAATCTCGATTGTATTCTATCGCGTTAGATTCACTTCATACGATGAAGCAAATATACAAACCCACGCTATCAAATAAGTATCTAATGCAGACGTGGTTTAAGTATCGTTATATCAAAACATAACTCAAAGAGGTGTATGCATGAGTAACATTTTAGTACGCTTTCGAGAAAACAAGAAAGTAGATAGTGACCATGAGGTCATCGGTAAGGCGTTGGAAGGCGAGCATGAAGGAAAAGTCGCCTTTCTGAGTGGGCAAGTACAGGAACATCACAAATATGCAGATCAGGAAGTCCTCTGTGAAGTGGTTAAAGTTCATGAGCGCAGCATCGTTGTGGTACCGGTATCATCCAGAAATACGAATAGTTCAGGATATGATGTGAGTAACCTATTCAAAGATTAATTCGACCGACCGTATTCATCCCGTTGTTCTGCTGGTATTAATTGCTGTACAGGTTGAGATACGCCTTGTACCTGGTCTAACCATGCTTGCTCTGCTTGTATCCATTCGCTTAGTTTTGAAGGTATTCGATTATACCACTGAAGCAAGCGATGTTCCAAATTTATTATCCGTCCCGTTCGCTTTTCGATTGGCTTCCCCAACAAAATGTTTTTTATTTTAGAGTGTAGAACTTCCTCATGTACATCGGATCCATCCGTACAATATCGCAGATAGGAATTCAATGGAACATACATAAAGGATACCCGTTGATCTTCTAATGTAGTTTGGGTTAGAATTGTTTCAATCGCAGGTCGCATAAAAGGATGACATACCAGTAGGATATGATTGAAATGGGATTCGGGAGCGTGGATTTGACCAAAGAGATTTCTAAGAAGCTGTTGTGGATGGGTTGTATTTTGCCACCTTGCACTCGTTAGCGCTTCTTGGATCGATTCAGCAGAATCATGAATGATTTCAGTCCTATCGGTATCCTGGGTATAAAAAAAGCGATAATCCGTGCCACGTAGATGATCCAACAATCCTACCAACAAACGAATGTAATACTCCAGGCA
This sequence comes from uncultured Spirochaetia bacterium, assembly GCA_964414635.1. GTDB lineage: Bacteria > Spirochaetota > UBA6919 > CAYPZJ01 > CAYPZJ01 > CAYPZJ01. Next base: position 4,954 of record CAYPZJ010000116.1, on the reverse strand, counting down.
ATCCATATGAAATCCCGAAAGGATGTTCTGGCTATCAGGATGATAAAAACAACCATAAACCAATACATCGGATATTTTAGGCGCATCCAATTCTGCCTTACGGATAATTAACTCCCGTTTTTTAGCAAACAACTTCCAATGGATTCGTCGCAATTCATCACCGGGCTCATATTTGCGTAAATCAAACGGATCATTTTCAAGTACGCGTTCAGAACTGGTTTCATCTAGTTCTTCTGCGATAGCCAATGGAATTTCCACGGGATTGATCGCTTTTGCTTCAGGTAAAACTTGAATTTTTTGTTTTTCATGCCGGGTTCGTGTAAAACAAAACAAACCCAGTATATCTTCAACATACAAGGTTCTGGATTCTAGAATCCAAATTCCACGATGAGGCATCGGTATGGAAATGGATTCATTCCAGCGAAGCGCGTAAGGAAGGACTATCTTTGAAGATTCCCATTGATCTGCAAGGGGATGGGTATTGGTACTCCCAGCTCGTTTCCAGTTTAACCGCATTGATAATCGTATGCCTGGTAAAAACAGTAGCAATCTTGTTCTAATTTCCAATACCAACTGTGCTTCTGAATGATGTAATTGGATTTTTCCCTGCGTAAGTCGAAGATGAAACGAACGTCCAGTACATAGAATACCTAAGACATAGCTAATACTAGTAAACAAAAAGATGAGCACCCACATTCCTAAAAAAAGGAGAAAAAGCAAAGCAGGTACGAAGTGTAACTGATAGTCTGGATTAGCTTCTGCCTGGAAAGAACCCAGGAGAAAAAACCAAGCGTTTATGATGTGATTAACCAGGGGTTGGGAAGAATCGCCTTGGAACATGGTGACACTTAGAAGTATTAGTAGTAAAAGGAAAAAGATATTTCGTGCTTTAAAGGGAGTCGTTTGTTTGAGCTTGCGCCATAAGGTAAATTGTGAAATCACGTTAAGGTTGGGGGTAGAAAAGGATGAATGGATTCAACTTAATAACTACCAGTAGGGGTAAAGATGGTAGCTTCACGTGCACGCCACAGAATAATCCGTCCATTTCCAAGCCCTGCTGCGATAAGCTCGGAGCTAATATCCAATGCAAATATTGGTTGGTCATTCCCTGAATAATGGGTCAGCAGTTCTTCACGATCCTCTGTCCATGCAAGGATTCTGCCGAATTTATCCGCGGAAATCAATAACCCACGGGGTGAATAACACACTCCAGAAATCTCGTGGGAATGTCCTTCAAAAAGACGAATCTGATCACCTGTATCTAAATCCCACAAGCGTAATACCTCATCCAATCCACCGGTTACAACCTTATTCCCGCTGGGATGGAATGCAACACAGAGGGCAACGATATCATCATAATCAAAATTCTTCTGGATTTCCCTGCCACTATTAACATCCCATAACCGGAGATGATCAAAACGGGTGGCAGAAACCATTTTTGTCCCATCATTATTAAAACTAAGATCGGTAATGCGATCGGAATGCCCCGTCAAAGCGCTCTTTTTACTCCAGTCACTTGTTTTCCAGAGAATGATCGTATCATCATCACCACCACTGGCGAGGAGTTCATTCGTAGGCGAGAATTCTACGGTGAAGACTTTATCGGTATGTCCAGATAATACAGCGACCTCCTCTCCGGAATCAGCATTATAAACACGGACCTTCCCATCTTCACACCCAGCAGCAACCCAGTTTCCATTAGCTGCATACGCAACATCAAAAACAGTACTACCAATAAATTTTTGATAGACCAGATTACCCGTGAGCACAATCCACATTTTTAGGGCACCATCACGTCCACCACTAACAAGTTTATTGCCATCTGGACTAAATTGTAATCCATACACACAATCGGTATGTCCAAATGCTTGACGTGCCGTTGCTTGACTTCCCTCATCGGAGCTACCATCACCTGTTACTAGAGGATTGGAGCTACTGTTGGGTGAATCGGGCGAATCTGCAGGTCCGCCTGATGTCGTTTGCTCATCTCCACCGCCACACTGGGTCATAAAAATTAAGATGATGAGGCTTATACACACAGTTAAAATTGGTTTCAGCATAATTCCACTCCAAGATAGAACTTTGGTTTTCACCACTAGTAATATAAAAAAAAGAACGGAAAAAATCCATTGAAACACACGGATGCATGAATTCTACGGAGGATTCGTCGAGAGGTGCTTTTTTTAGTACCTTTTCCAATCATGAATGTTAAACCGCTTTGTTTGCTTTCCTTGTTCATTGCATTAATAGGACTGTTAGGAAGTAGCTGTGGGACTATAGAAAGCGATCCGGATTCTGTTCGTTTTTTTCCAAAAACGTTATATAAAAAATCTCCAATTCAAAAGGTGATGAGCACAAATATTGATAGTGATATGACCCGACAGCAAGCCTTGAACGGTTCACCCGCTCCACTAGAAATTTTGGATCAGCAAGTCTTGATTACCGTTATTTATTGGGGCTTTGATTCCAAGCCACATAGAGGTCAACTGGTAATGCATCATGATCTTGTGGAGGATGTTCAAACCATTTTTGAAGACTTGTATGCAATGCATTTTCCTATTGAAAAAGTGATTCCCATTGTAGTATATGGATGGGATGATGATGCATCCATGGCAGATAACAATTCGTCTGGATTTAATTACCGATTTATAAATCATACAAAAACATTATCCAATCATGCATTCGGAATGGCTGTCGATATAAATCCTCGAATTAATCCCTATTTTACACGCTATGGAACCTATCCCACAAATGGCAATTATAATCCAATCCGACCTGGAACGTTTGTGCGTCATGGACCCGCTGTTGAGGTGTTTACATCTAGGGGATGGATATGGGGAGGTAATTTTCAATCCAATAAAGATTACCAACATTTTGAGAAATCCATCCGTTAATTTTTGACTAATTATGGTAGAAAATAGTGCCCAATATGTATTTACAAAATCCTATCGGTATGCACGGGTGTCAGCAAGTGTTGCAACCGTTCTTTTGGCGGGTGTGATTGCTTTGTTTTTATATCTTTTTTTTCTACGAATCCCTGAAAATTATATGATCAGTGCGATCGGTGGTGTAGTTGTATTGATCCCATTTTACTTGTTCTTTATGCGTAAATACCGTCGTCGTAAGCGAATTTTACAGGAACCCTTTCCACCAACATGGGAAACCATTCTTTCAAACCAAATTCAATACTACCATGAATTATCGCCCCAACAACAAAGCTTGTTTCAAAAACGTATTCAGATTTTTTTATCAGAGAAAATCATCACAGGAATTGAAACCGAAATATCCGATGATATCCGGATACTTATTGCTGCTAGCGCAATTATACCTGTTATTAACCTTCCTGATTGGGAATACACCAAACTCCGTGAAATTTTGGTTTATCCCAATCAATTTGATGAAACATTTAATTTCTCAGAGCCGAATGGAACCATTTTGGGGCTTGTAGGTATCGGTAGTGCCATGATTTTATCAAAACCTGATTTAATCCGAAGTTTTAAAAATTGGGACGATGGGCACAACGTAGGGATTCATGAATTTATTCATAAGGTTGATGAACAAGATGGGGCAATCGATGGGGTTCCCTCTAGTTTGATGACGAAGCGAACCGAAAAAAAATGGCGGGAGCTCATGCATCGCGAAATGGAGTGTATGAAACAGGATCAATCCGATATTGATCCATACGGTTTGACGAACGAAGCCGAGTTTTTTTCCGTGGTATGCGAGTATTTCTTTGAGAAACCCGATTTGTTTTATCGCAACCATCCTGATTTATACCGGATTTTAAGCCAGATTTTCCATCAAGATATGCGTGCTCATATTCGTTCTATTTGGACTACTTTTGTACAACCTACTCGGAAACGCCTTCCCAAAAACGCCCGATGTCCATGCGGAAGTCGTAAAAAATATCGGGATTGCTGTTATCAATCAGACTAGTTTTGCCACCAAGGATCCCGTCGCATTCCAAGAAATCATAACCGAGTGACGGCTCCCCGTCGATTGATTCCGAATTTCTTTAGCTTTCGGTAGAGGGTTTTCAAATCGATTTGTAAAAGCTGTGCGGTTTTTTTTAGATCCCATTCGAATTGTTCCAGCTTCCGTCGGATATATTGTTCCTCATATTTTTCTAAATTCCATTTGAGTGATAACTGATCCTCTGAATGCGACATATCTTGGTTTGCAGGATATTCTGGAAATTCATTGATCGAGGGAATAGTAAGTATATCTTCCGAGGATAAGACCATCAACCGTTCCAGATAATTCATTAATTCTCGGATGTTTCCCTTCCATGGTTCATGCATCAAGTGATGATATAGGGAATCGGAAATGGCTCGTACCTGTTTATTATACTGCACATTAAATTGTTTAATAAAATGCATGGTTAATGGGATGATATCTTCCCGTCGTTCAGAGAGGGGAAGTAAATGGATGGGAATAACACACAATCGGTAGTATAGATCCGCACGAAAGGAATTATTTTGCACCATTTCATGTAAATCCCGGTTGGTAGCCGCAATCACACGGATATCCAATGGAATGGTTTGATTGCTCCCCAGTTTCGTTACCATTTTATCTTGTAATACACGCAAGAGTTTTACCTGAAACTCTAAGGGGAGCTCTCCGATTTCATCTAAAAACAACGTTCCACCCGATGCATATTCAAATTTACCAATCTTTCGTCCTTGCGCGCCTGTGAATGCTCCGGCTTCATGACCAAATAGCTCGGATTCCATTAAATTAGGTGGAATCGCCCCACAGTTAATCGCTACAAAAGGTCCCTCTTTACAAGTGCTTCGATTGTGGATAGAACGAGCAACTAATTCTTTTCCCGTTCCAGTTGCCCCAGAAATTAAAACATGCGCATCACTGGAACTCGTTTGGGTAATTAGATCAAACACATATTTCATTTGGGGGGATTTGCCAACCAAACCATCAAACAGATATGTATCTGTAC
>CAYPZJ010000115.1:6144-12698 GCA_964414635.1 uncultured Spirochaetia bacterium | reverse complement strand
GAATTATTAGAACGGAATCAATTTCGAGTGGAATCGTGGACTCGATTGCGCACGACACTGAATAAAAAATTGTTGGATGATGCGACATGTGATGTTTATCTTGGTGCTCTGAAACGGACGGAGATGTCCCGTTATATATTGGAATGGAATGGAAAACGTGAGGAACAGAAAAGCTCGGGTGTCATTATTTCCACGGGAGCTGGAACCAGTGGTTGGTACGATTCTGCCTGTCGATATATGTATCAAGCAGGAAACATACAAAGCAAGGATATTGCTGCCGCCAAATTTATCGTAGCGGAACCCTATCGTTTTGGGGATTGGTATTATGATAATTTAGCGGGTACGATTGCGGGGAAGGATCATCTACGAGCCTATTCCCTAAACGATGTAAATGTCATCGCTATCGATTCGTTGAAGGAGTTTCCATTCACTCGAGCGGATCGGGTTGAAATTTCTCTTTCCAATAACAAATTGAAGGTAATTAAGCTCCAATTGGAGTGATTGACAACGAGGTAGACTATGAATAAAAGCACAAGAATTATACTGATTGTTTCATTTGTATTTCTCATCCTGGGAATCATTTCGATGATGGTATTATGGAACCCATCCTGGGGAATTCATAAGACACTAGCAGGATTATTTAGCAACGAAATTTCTGCAGGTGTATTGTACTTATCTTTTGTACCGCCTCTTTTTGTGATCCTAGCTGCTGGGTTCTTTGTACTGATTCAACCCAGTCTATTACGCCAGAAGAATGTACTCTGGACGATTCACCATTATGCCTATATGGGTATCAATCTCATTTTACTATTTCTGTTCAGCATTTTCGGCATGCTCAAATTTAACGAAGCACTGAATAAGCAGCTTACCAGTGGAGATCCCTTTTCCCCTGCCATATCAGAGCAACAGGGGGACGAATATACTCCCGACACTACCACGCCGAAAAATTTATTGGAGCAGTTACCGGATGAATTGAAAGAACAAATTGGTCAGCAATCCCAAAGCGAATTCGACCAACTTCCTTCTAATCTATTTGAAACCGATGATTCCCCACCAAATAATGAGGATCAACAGACTATGACTCCCACATTGGGAGATCCGACCGAGGATCCGATGAATTCCGATGAATACTGGGAGGATTTGGAAGCGAAATTTGAAGAAGACTGGAAAGATGCAGAACAACAACGTCAACAAGAAGCTCGAGGATCGCAATATCAATCTCCTTATGACAACGATTAAACATCGATTTAAAGACCCTTTGTTTCCTATTCAAGCCATTCAAATATTAGGATGGGGGATATGGGGGCTCACACTTTTCCTTATCCTTCCTGTTTTCCATACCTATTACTACATTATTGTAAGTGAAAAAGAATTATTAGTAAATCCCCATGCTGAATTCTTCTTATTAATTGGGTTCACCCTGTTATTTTTAGGCATTACCATAACGCTTCCCTTTGTTTTCCGCTTTTATAATTGGGCTCGCATTGTGCTGCTTGTATTTATGGGAATAGTGTTATTCAGCATTGTCACAGGAACCCTCAGTTATGGAACCAAGCATCGTTATTACGAATCGCAAAATTTACTGGAACAAATCAAATTGCATCAGGAGGTTCGATTAAAAAAGGTCTATCAGCATGCGTATCAGGATATGTATCTTCCTTTGCCCCCAGAATTAAGAACAGAAGTTCAATTACCCACGCATCCGAATTTACCTGTTTCCCACTATATTATGATGGATGAAAGCCGACTACCTGTTTTATATGGATTAGTTTTACTTGGCGAGGTGATTTTTGGCAAGCATGATTCCCAGCGTTATTTTCTTATAAAGCCATCCCTTTATTACATATTATTCTGTATAATTATTCCAATTATATGGATGGGGCTCTCCGTTGCAGCATTGTTACACCCTCGTTTTAGCGGATTCTTTGCTTCCTATCCCATTAGATATTCCCGAGAACCCCTTTCCATCATGGCAAAGGACGTATAATGGTTCCATACACCATTCCCATGTTATTCAGTGTAATCCGCCTTTTTCTCTTGATTTTGGTCTGTTGGCTTGCTTATACGTATATTTATGTTGCTTATCCTTTTTTTTATGGGATGCTTGTTATTGTTCTTATACTAGTTTGCACCGTACCGATTGCTGTAAGTCGTTTACGAAGTATTGTTTTTCTTGGTATACTTGTGTTTTTAGCACTGCTTTTAGCGGGAATTATTTCGATCATTGCTGCTTTGTCATGGAGTACTAAACCAGGTGATCCCAACAACTTTGCTGGCGTACTACTTAAGTTTTATGCACTACCATTAGGTTTCCTAGGGGTATATACGGCATGTTCCTCCTGGTTTGCATTGCGTTGGTATTTCTTTCATTATATTGAGCTGGGGTTGCTTAATCTAGGATTTGTAGTAATCCTAACAAATACCTCCAACCCAGGAACCATAATCTATCCAGGTGCTACCGAGGGATATCTTGTAGTCATCCTATTTGTTATTTTGAATTTGCTATACCTTGGTTTTTCGCAAAGCCTAAGAACCAGCACAACTGCATCATCCCAATTTGGTAAATCGGAGGAATAATTCTACCGTGGTATCCAACCGTTTTACTAACAAAATACCATTGCTAATTCTATTCTTTATTGGTGTAACTAGCATTCTTATTTTTTCCACACTACAACGCTGGCAACTTAATACACTCGGAACCTTTATTGGAGCGATTATAGCAGGTTCTGTACTTGTTTGTATAGGACTCATCCTCGGTACGATCCTGCCAAATTTTAGAAATGCCCAAAAAACAATATTCAATACGGTGCTATCTACTGTTTTGTTATTGTTATTAGGATGGTTATTATTCTTACTCCTTCAACCCTGGATTGAGCACTATGCTGAACGTTTTGAACGTCATCGAGATATGGGCTTATTGGAAACACTTGACGAACCTCCCGGTGGAGGTTCCTCTTCTTCAGATGGGAAGGGACAACAGAATAAGCAATCCCCGCAGGAACAACAAAGTTCAAAACCCCCACAAGACTTTCAAGATAAAGCCAACCTGGAAGATAAGGTACAACAGGGAAATCAGCTAATTATGCTTGCTTATCTTCAAGAACGTCATCATATTCGGCGCTTGGTATTATCAGCATTTAATGAAACCGATTACTTTTATCGCGCACCAAACCCCTATGAAGAAGATCTACCCTATCGTTCGGTGAATCATTATTACGATGCTGATCCAAAAAGGATTAGTAGACTTAAACGAGGAGAGTTTTCCGCCATTTCACTTCGTGAAAAATGGACACAGCGTTATTATGTGATAGATTTTAGTTCGGAAGCATTATTCGGGGTTAATGAACCCATCCTAATGCGTCCCATCGGGAATCCCATTCCCAGTTTTTTTAAAACAACATTCAAAACAAACTCCTATGGAAACCAGCTGAACCCATTTATTTTTACTTTTCAGGCTTCCAACTATGCAAGTGTATCCTCTGATTTCGTTGAGTACTACACCCAGAGTAGTAAGGATGAAGCCTATCATACGCTAGCCCAATCAATTATCGGAGATGCTCACTCTCCCTTTGAAAAAGTAAAACGAATCAAAGCGTATTTGGAAGAGCATTATTATTATTCCCTCTCACCAGGTGGAACAGACGTTCACGATCGTTTGAAATATTTTTTGTTTGAAGTTAAACGTGGATATTGTACCTATTTCGCTTTTGCATTCACCATGCTTGCTCGATCCGTAGGGGTTCCCACACGTGTTGCAACCGGTTTTCTACCCAATCCCCAACGAGAATATTATCAGTTTTATTTGATTACCGGCAAAGATCTGCATGCATGGCCTGAGGTCTATTTTGATGAAACGGGATGGATTACCTATGATATTGAGCCGTTACCTCCCGGTATTCCTGATATGGATATGGGAACAGTTTTACCCCAAGATAATCCTGCCAGCCGTCAAGAACGAGAATTACTCGAAGAATTGGTGCATAAAATCCTGGGAATAAAAGAACAGCAACCCGATGAAACCAGTACATCTGATGATAATGCGACACAGCCGGTATCCGTGGGTGTCATCTTACTCTATATGGCTTTGGGTCTTCTTGTTCTGTATCTACTATTGTGGTTGTGGAAGCAATTGCGACGGCAACGATATCGGTTGTATCATACTATGGACAAGCGCATTGTATACTCATATTTAAGTTATTTATACGATCTAAACGATGCCGGTTGGGGACGCAACCACGGAGAAACACACATGCAATGTATGCATCGAATCAGTGATATTCATCCTGGGGATGGTTCGACTTTTACAACGATATTTTTAAGTGCCCGTTTTGACCGAACCGTAAACCAAAATCAGATCACCTTTTGGAATCAACATTGGAACACCTATCGACGAACGGTGATGCGTTCGTTATCTCCTTTGAATAAAATCCGAAGATGGTTTAGTTTACGTTCGGTATTCATGTCAGAACGGCGCCGGTAGGGGATTGGTATAACACGATCGTTTAAGAAGAACCAACCGTGGCGGGTTCCCGTTCTGTTTGATTGTGTTTTTGTTCTTTTAGCAATTTAGTTTTTAATTGCTGTTTTGCCTTAAAAATAAGCATGGATACCCGATTGAGGATGTTAGCTTCGTTATCTCCACTGGTTTCGATGGCTAAAAAATTTAATTCGGGATACAATTCCTGGATTTTACTTTGTACACCATCAGACACCCCCGATGAAGGCATGCATCCAAAAGGTTTGGATGATATAAATCCTTCATAGGTTCCTGCAGCCAAAATCGCTTCTGCGACTTCCATATTGCTTTCACCACCAAAAATACTGTAGCTATAATATTTCTCAGCGATCCGGGATAATTCAAATACGTCATGAATTTTCACCTTGGCACCAATCAATTGTAAATATTTATCCGAGAAATATTTTGTTAATGTAAATCCAGCACGTTGTTTGCGAATATACTTTTTCCAGTGCTTTCTTGTTTTGGGATCGGGACTTTCGTACTTAATCGCTTGTTTGGCTTCTGATAAACGGCGGAAAAAATCATAGGTGACTCGTTCAGTAAAGAGTGCTGGATTCACTTCGCATCCTTCTTTGATACAAAAATCGCGTAAGCGATAATTCCCTTCATTATGTGCGTGATTGGCAAAGAATTCCCCGGTGATAAAGATTTTTGGGATCCGTTTCTCTACTTTGGGAATCGCATCTAATTTTTTACGGGCACGCTTCAGTGCCTGAGGCAGACGAAACAGATATAGTCGAGACCCCATTGCATCAAACAAATCTGCCTCCACTTCCGCTAAAACACGTTTGGTCTCCCCCAGATTCGCTTCATAGGGACGAATTTCCATATCTCGCGCATGCAGCGCATCAGCCAAGGCTAATCCAATCACGAGGTTGATTCGAAACGTCATATTAAATTTTACTGCATCATCCGGTTCATAGTTTTTTTCCGCTGTGTCGGAATTAAAAATATAGATTCGAAAATTCTTATACCCCGCATCATTTACCACTTTGAAATATTCTTGGGGATACATCCCATAACGGCAGGGACCAACCTGTCCACCGCCTCCAACAAATGCATATCGCTTAACAATTTCTTCTTTGGAAAGATTGTGTTCCTTCCGAAGCGATTCCAATTTCCGAATGAGCGCACCACTGGTGAAATAGGTGGGATTACACCACCCTCGGCTTCCAAATTCCTTCCCCACAGTTACATCCTCATAATAATGATCCCCCAAATCAATGTAATTGAAACCTAATCGTTTTAATGCAGGTCCAAAAAAGAAGCTTTTACGTCGTTCCACAAAGCCATAGATAACGGTTACATGATTCTTATCTTTCTTTTTGAATGGAAGCATCTTATAATCCTTCCACTGATCCACATCCTGATTAATCCATTTGGGTTGGGCAATCGGTTTGTGTTGTGTTGCAGTTTGTATCATGGAATCATTCATTGGTTTCCTCGTACGGTTAAATAAAGCTCTTTAGGATTCAACAGTGGATTACTCCAACCTCCTCGCCTATCACTCGTTAGGTGCTCGCACCCGCACGCTCATATAATACGGAAGAATCCGGTGGAATGGTAACATCGGGATATGATCGTTCCAACCGTTCCAATTCTTCTTGTTTGCGTTGTAAATAGTATGAAATGGTCGCAACGCGCAAAAAGATAGAAGAAGCAGGTTTATTTTGATCCAGATCATGAAACAAAAAATGAGGGGAACGGGCAGTTTCAGTTATATTTTCAATATAGTCGTATGTTGGTACATCGTGTCCACACTTAAAATTAGAAAAATGGATCGTCGCGAAATTCGGATGCCGTGCTGCTACTTTTGCTGCCCAAATCTCCTGATTTGTATTGCGATTAAAAGCTCGTTTCCATACATCAAAAATATCAAACACCGAGTCATATCCTTGTTCATCAATTTCCTTCTGAAAAAGCGGACGCAAAAAATCTTCATCCACAGGAAGATGTTCTATGCCCATCACTGGGAATCCTTCTAATTGGAAATCATCCAATATCTCATGATTCAACCCGGGGTCATTATGATAGG
>CAYPZJ010000115.1:0-6134 GCA_964414635.1 uncultured Spirochaetia bacterium | reverse complement strand
CGTAGCTTGAGATGACTCTGCACGCACCAATGATGCTTAGCTTTACGTTGGGGACATTATGATAGGGATGACCTATCATAAGAATAATCATCTTGTTGTTTCGTACCGCCTCATCAATTACCATGCGTCCACGCTGACGCATAATCTGCTGGTATTGGTGAAGCGCTTTAAATCCCTGATCAGACGCATAAAACAATTCATCCTGGGTTGCTTTCAACCGATCTTTGAAATATAAATACATCTTGTACGCCGCTTCATTCTGTCGGATTGTATTTACAACCGGTTTCCAATAATCAATTCCTGCTTCTTTAAAATAATCGCGTTCCTTTGTGAATGCTGCTTCGACCACTTCTGGGGTTCCCATTTGGATTACACACGCTAAATGGGCAAGAACCCCGGTAAGAAGAGACGGAAGATGGGTTACAATGGGGAATAAGATTGAATCCAAATCCGTATGCTTTTTCATTAGATTATGGACATGTGCATTTACGACTTTGGCAGGAAAACAAGGATCGATTGCACCCCATTTATTCCCTTCCTCCCAGAGTTTTTGAGTAGTGAAATCACTATATACGATATTTTCAACACCCAATGTTCTTAAAAACGTTGTGAAATAGGGTGCCAGAGCATACATATTCAACACCCGCGGGATTCCAACCTTCAACTGCTTTCTCCATTCCATGATATCTTCACTAGCTCGTTCAAACGGCACGACGTGACTTTCAGTAACCAATTCACGTTTTCCAAACAGTTTCCGCTTTTTTCGATTCAATGTTTTTTCAAACGGAGTTCCCGCTTGGGGCAACGGTTCGCCTCCCCACTGCCCCCAAACATCCTTGCTCGCTTCTTTTATCAAATTAGGTGTATCTGCGAGTTTTCTCTTCTTTTCTTTTTCCAATGAAATCATTGCGTCTTTGCTCTCCACGGAACCTTTATCACAAGCATATCCCGAAATAAAACGGGAAGTTTTACCTGAAGGAGTTAGTGTATCCACAAAAGTACGGCGGCATCGGTTATTGCAAAACGTACAAATGGTAGTATCATCGTTATGGGTGGTATATTGAACATTGATTGCATCCTGAATCCCAATAAACCGGGTCGCCCCTCGTTCCTCAACAACGCGTTTGGCTTCCAGAGCAGCTCCGATTGCTCCGGATTCTGCTGCAAACTTATGGACATAAATCTCTGCATTGGGAACCTTCCCTTTTAGATAATCTACTTGAGCTTTTACAGCAGCCAGATTACGTTGGGTGCCCCCTTGTAAAACGAATCGACTCCCCCATCGCCCTATATTCGGCTCTTGTACGATATATTGCCATACATTAAGGGGTAATACCTGAGCCAATCCTGCCATCATCTCTTCTTTGCTCCAACCCGATTGTTGAAAATTGACCTTATCTTGTTCCATAAAAACCGCACACCCATAATTAAATACCGGCGCCTGGCGAGCCTGAAATGCATGGGCTGCGTATTCCTGTACCGGTAACCCAAATTGTTCTGCCATTACGTGTAGAAAATACCCGTTCCCTGCTGAACACTGCGTATTCAATCGAAAATCCTTAATGAGTCCGTTCTTCATAAAAATGATCTTTATATCCTGTCCCCCTATATCACAAATTACATCCACCTCCCCATAATATTTTAACGAACTCATCATATGTGCAATGGTTTCAACAATTGCAGTATCCGTATTTAGCGTATCATAAACAATTCGAGCGGCATATCCCGTAGAACCTGCCCCAATTATTTCCAGTGTCGCACCTTGATCTTCCACCCAGTTATTCAAATTGGTTAGAATCTTTTTCACATCCGCCAAGGGATTTCCCTGGGAAAGCATATAATCCGATTTCAGCATCGCTCCCTGTTCATCTAATAAAACAGCCTTCGTACTGGTGGAGCCTCCATCAATACCCAAATACGCCCGTACAATACTACCCGGTTTTAGGATTGGAGGTTCAAAAGGTGGGATCTCATATTCAGCCAAGAACGCCTGCAACTCTTCCTCACTATTCACCAATCCAGGTCTGCTTTTTCCACTTTCTGCCATCATTTGTTTGCGTCCCACTTCAATATAAGTTTGCAATGCTTGAAGCGGATTATCCACATCAATTTCTTGGGTGGAATCAATATATACCTCACCAGTGGATGATTTTGCTAGCAATTCCTGCTCTCCATAATAAATCGTACCTAGCGCTGCAAAATACTCACCATCTTCGGGTGCAAGAATTAATTCTTCAAGGGGTCCATCCTCTGGCTGATACTTGCGCTCCTCCCATGTTTCAGGAATGCGAGTTTGCCAGGCTTCCTGTAAACAAGGTAAAAACCGGTTGGGTCCTCCTAACAATAATACGCGATCCCGCATGATATTTCCACGAACTAAAACCTCCAGATTTTGTTTCACAATAGAATTACATAGGGATGCTAAGATTTCATCGAGATTCACCCCACCTTTCAGTAATCCTACTACATCTGTCTCTGCATACACACTACACCGGGCTGCTATTTGATGAAGATTCTTCCCGTGAAAATGTACTTGGGTGGCTTCTTCCAGTGGCATCCCAATCTTTCCAAGAATTTTATCTATCATAGCCCCCGTTCCACCAGCGCAACGATCATTCATAGAAAAAATAGTTCGTGTATTCCCCTTGGAATCTTTCTTCCAAATAATATTTTTCGCACCTTGCCCCCCTAGTTCGATTAAACTTCCCGTATCCGGATAACGCATTTCCACCGCATACATCAGGGCGGTTACTTCCTGAACAAAGTGTGCACCAATAATTGGAGCTAAAATCTTTCCCCCTTGACCTGTAATAAAAAATAGCTTCTTACTCTCCGGATATTGTTCTTCTATGTTGGTTAAAAACTCGTATACTACTTCTGCTTGAAGGGTTTTATGTCGTTTGTAGGCTTTCCATACAATTTGGGAATCGGAATCGGTTACAACTGCCTTAACAGTTGTCGATCCCACATCCAAACCTACATGATAATGAGTTTCACTCATAAATGCATCCTTTAAGAATTGTTTTTCAAATTCGAGGGATAGAACTGAAGCAAAACGGATTTTTCTCTCGGTATCCCTAAAACGTTAAATCTGCCGGTTCTGTTATTATCCGAAACCTTATAGCAATAGTCTACCTCGGTATAAAAAATTGGTTCCGACTCTCATTCGATGTATAGGAATAATGTGTACGCGGGTTAGAATAACCAAGGTAAAATCACTTTTTCAAATGGCACTTCATTCCATTTGTAACCACTCCTCCAGGTTGCTATAAAGGTAACATAAAAAAATGGAAAATCAAATCTATTTTCAGCACACAAACAGGTTAAATCAACGGCTACCCTTTTTCTAACCGATATTAATCCGTGCAAAGCTAAAACGAACGCACCTCTTCGTAAGAGCAATCTCCCCTTGTTTCGATACATATGCACGTCACAGGGTTCTATGACAAAGGATTATCTATTTCAGACTTGATCATTCATGGGTGCGAATTTTATACCGATGTTATTGTTTTTCCTAATAGGGCAAGGTGTGATAAAGTTACTCGGTAGGGTATTTCATGAATTACCTTTATGAATTCATCCAAAAAATTATAGGAGCATATTGTCGTTTAATGTAGGCTCCCACTTATTTTTACGTAATAATCAACGCAGCTTCAAGAATAATAAACCCATAACAAATATCGCGACTTGCTGTAGATGCTAAATTTGGTTCTCTAAAAAGAACCTATTATCTTATCTCGTGTTACATGGTGGATATGAAATCCTCTCATAGAAACCAATCCTATCATTGGTTGAACCATATTAAAGAATATCCCTAGTATGTTTGGTTTACACTATGTATAAATCAGGGCAGCAGAAGCGTTGCAAGATACATCAGCGTTAATAAAAAACAGGAGTTACGAACATGCGATATGAAGCTACAAGGATTGATTTTTTCAGTATACTACTGCTACTATTCGTGTTCGTAATCCCTTTAAAAGGGTTTAGTATGCCTCAGAATATCCAGGATATAATCCCCATGCTGAGCGATCAGCCCAACGGGGTGGGGATTCCTATTACAAACCGAGACGTGTGGGAAGAAGTTGCTTCCTCCCCGGTAGCGCAAGGAGAGCTTTCTTGGGTGCAGGAACACGAAACAGATGAAATCCCCCATATGACGGAAGAATTATACAAACATGTGGCGGAGACGGGAGAAGAAACACCTTTTTTTCGTGCGTACTATGGATTACGGAATAGGCTGGTCCGATTTGTAATCGCCGAATGCATTACCAATACCGGACGTTATCTACCACAAATTGAACGTATGATTCAGATGGTTTGTGATGAACCTACGTGGATCCATGCAGCCAACGATCGGCAGTTACAAAATTATTATGGAAAAATTCATCAGATTGATTTGATTGTAGCCCTTACCGCCTGGCAAATGGCTACCATTGATTATCTACTTGGAGACCGATTGGAATCGGATACTCGAAGGCGTATTCGGGAGGAAATCCAAATACGTGCGATAACCCCTTATTTAGCCGCTATTCGGGGAGAGGAACCACTTATCTGGTGGTTAACCATTCAAATGAATTGGAATGCGGTTTGTATTTCTGGGGTTACGGGCGCCATCCTAACCTTAATTGATTCAAAAACCATACGAGCGGAAGCCATTCGTGCAGCGATGAAATATTTACCGTATTATTTAAAGGGGTTTTTAGAAGATGGAGACTGTCCAGAGGGGCTTGCGTATTGGAATTTTGGTTTCAGTCATTTTCTTTTTATTGCCCAAATGATCCGCCAGGAGACCGATGGAGTTATCGATTTATTTGCAAATGATTTTGTAAAACGAATCGCTCGGTTCCCCATAAATTTTCAACTGGTACCAGGGATTTACCCAACCATTTCAGACTGTTCGCTGGATATAAAACCGCAGAAGCGGATTGTTCAGTTTCTAAACAATTATTACGACTGGGGTATTACGAATTGGGAAGGATATGGTGGAGGATATAGTCATCGCATGTATGATTTTGCCTTATTGGATGTCCAACACCGTATCTACGAATATGACACAGCACAGGACTCCACGGCGTTGGACCCCCGTCATTGGTTCGATCAGGGAGAAGTATATCTGGGACGTGCTGCTGATTGGAAAAACCAGATCTCAGTTTGTATCAAAGCGGGGCATAATGGAGATAGCCATGGGCATCATGATGTGGGGATGTTTATGGTTGTGATTGATGATTCCGTTTTGATAACGGATCCGGGGAAAGAGGATTATTATCGACGTACCTTCAGCCCACAACGGTTCGAAAGTGGGATGCTGAATTCCTTCGGGCATAGTGTCCCCATTGTAGCGGATAGCCTGCAATCCAGGGGAAGACAATCCAAGGCAACCGTTTTGGAAACCAACTTTTCAGATAGTCAGGATCGTATTGTGCTCGATCTGCGCGATGCGTATCAGGATGTGTCGGGATTACTTCGGCTGGAACGATCATTTACTTATACACGTGGTACCGAAGTGGTATTAGAAGTCACCGATGAGGTACAATATGAGTCTCCCCAGTTGTTTGAAGTGGGATTTGTCACGTATTCCGAGTGGGAATCGTTTTCAGATGATTCAATAGTCATTTTTGATGAAAAACAAGCAATCCAGCTCCATTTCGAAGCTGCTTATCCCCTACGTTTTTCTTCTGAAGATGTAAGTGGACATCTACCTGAACAACCTCGACCCATTCGCATCCATGTGGCAATTGAACAACCACTAACCCAAGCGCGAATTCGTACTCACATCGCTCGGTATAACGAACCAACAATACTCAATACCTTAAGAAATCAAACAAACAAATAAATACCCCGGTCAAATTACTCAAAAATCATCCAAAAATGAAGACTCACCTTAATTAGCGTTTCGTTTACTTTCCAATCAGTTTTATTATCTTTGCCCAGAATGGTTCTCATCTTGAGTAGGAAACGTATCCATGATTATAGTTCAAAAATATGGCGGAACTTCGGTTGCGACCATAGAACGGATCAAAGCAGTTGCCCAACGGGTTGTCGACACCGTCCAGCAGGGTCATCAGGTAGCGGTGGTTGTTTCCGCTATGGCTGGAGAAACTGATAAATTGATCAGCCTTGCCCATGCTATCAGT
>CAYPZJ010000114.1:0-12823 GCA_964414635.1 uncultured Spirochaetia bacterium | reverse complement strand
TTGCTCATTCCAAGCCATGCTACCGCTTTTATCAATTGCCAATGCGATATTAATAGGGATTTTTTCTGTAATCGTTGCATCGGCATTGGATTCCACGTTGAAAATCCCATCATCTTTTGGTATGACATAGCCGTTTTCCACAACCGTCAACAAATTTTTATTCACCAATTGCAAAGGTTTTCCCTGTTGATCCGTGAGACTCACATACAATTTTACAATTGGCCATGTTTCCGCATCCACCTGGGTTACCGTAATTGTAACATCTTCCCCTTGTAAACGGATTAGGATTTGATTTTGTACATATTCCACTCCCTCTGGATCAGGGACCCGATCCTTCTTCCATTCCTCAAATTTTTCGAGTTGAGCATAAGGATTGGTATTAGCAGGTTCATTTGCTTCTGATGGGGTTGTTGAATCAACGGGTGTTGTGGTTTCCTGTTTTGTCGTATTACTGCTCGATTGCGATGTGGAGGCATCACATTGTGGTAGGAAAAGGAGGACTATATATATTAGAATCAGGATTCCCATACCTTGTAATTTCATGCCAGTTTCTCCTTCTAGAGAATTGGTTTCCCAGATCAGGTCATAACCGTCCCGAAAGGAAATTTACAATTTCCAAGTACGGTACGCTATCACCTTCCTCTATATAGTAATAAAAATCTGGCAGATTATAAAATAGTCCTTTCTCGGTGGGTGCATCGACTTTAAGGGAGTCATCTTAAACAGGATGATTTTAAATCAGTTAAATCGACTTAAAATCTTTTTTCAAACGACACCTTGAAGGATGCGTTAAACGATCAGGGAACAAGCAACCATTTCCTTTAGGGCATTGTTGCGCGCAGGGTTTTACAGTATTTTGGGTGACAATTAATAATCATCCTGTTAGAGGAAACAGGGGGGTGAATTATGTTGAAACCCAAAATGTAAAAAACAGGAGCTTCGCATACAGGGCAGGAAAGACATCATTCAGAGCAATAAAAAAACACAGGGTGGGATACCTTACTTAGGTATCCCGTTGCTAGATTCTAGCACCCTGTGGGTAAGGGAAAATGAAATACTTGACAATGCTATATATGATGCCGTTTTAAACCAGTCCGTAGGAGTTATCAACGATAACCCCTACGGATTATTCACCCACACAACTGGAGAATGAGAGGTCTATTAACAAATAGGTAATCGCTACCATCAAGGTCAGCTTTTCCTTTCAAAGAAACACTTTACACTTACTGGCTTTAACCTACCCATAACGGAGGAGAAACGAGCAGGAGAACTACTAACCAACCAGCGGTCTTGTTCAAGCCTTTACTTATCCCTTGGCTCGTCGTATTCGTTACGAACCAATCATGATTATTAATGCAAGCATCGTGCCAACTCGTCAAAAATGCAGATCCCACAATATCCTTGTTCTATACGACACCTTCAAGAGGTCAGATTCCTTATAATAACAATTTAGCTGACTCGTTTGAAAAAATTCTGACACAGGATCCTCCCCTTCCTCGTTACTAGATCAACACGCAATGTGTCATGATACATATAAGACATGACACAACGCAACATAATCCTGTTGGATTTCTGATCAACGGACGTATTCGAGCGTTCGGTAAATGAGTAATTAGCTGGAATGGGCGATTCACCATCCTCTTTTGAGTAAAAAAGGTTGTGCGATGGTACCTCATGATTATTGGGTATTGAAAAACCATTCGGTTGGCACTATCTTTGAATAGTATGGCGACCTTCAGTTATCAAAAGACCGATGTATTGTTTTGTTTTCCGCACCAATGGCATCCCAACCATCCCCCTTTAGCTCCCACCTTGCTTATGGAGGGACTCCATAAGGCTTCTATCACATATCGATTTTGGGATGCGAATTTGGAAGTGTATCAAACCTGCTTCAAACCAGAATTTCTTAAGACTTGTTATAACCGAATTACCATGCTTGTTCAGGATGTGTCCATCAAACAAAAAAATAAAAAAAACGCAGTACAACAGCATACCTTGCTTAACAATGCCCTGCATGCCTATCCTTATTTGTATTCTCTAGCGGAATCCTGGCAATCAAGTATGACTTTTTTTTCTGAACAGCGGGTTACAGCATATTATCGTGTGTATCACGAAATGCAAGCCCTCCTTAAATTTGTCTCGCTTGCATATCCTCCTATGAAACTGGGGTTGGGTTTTTTGTCATTCGACCCCCCTCCTGATAGTTTAAATCATTTGAATCAGTTGGTGAATGATCCATCATCAAATTTGTATTGGCATGTTTTATCAAGTACTTTATTGAAAAAGGTGCAACAGCATAACCCCTGTGTTATTGCTTTCTCGGTGGGAAGTGATACCCAACTCGTTTGTACATGTACGCTTCTAACTGCATTAAAACAACAGGGATATGATGGACAGACGTTAATAGGAGGTAGTTTTTTTACGCGGTTTTGGTCCGAACCCGAAAAGCTAAATGCTTTGCGTCAGTGGGTGGATCACATTATTTGTTTTGAAGGAGAACGTTCGTTTGTTCAATCGGTGCAAGCGTTATTGAATCATTGCAAACCCCATTTGGATATCTTACCTTCTGAACCCGGAGGATTTCATACTCCTCGTTTTCAGGAGTACCCGCTGCAAGCATACTTTAATCCTAAACTCGTTATCCCCTACCTTACCTCTCGGGGATGTTATCATCATCAATGTATCTTCTGTGAACGACCTGGATACGATAGTTTTGGGAGGGATCGGTTCTATCAACAGCCCCCTAAACAGGTAATATCAGATCTTCGTGTGTTACAAAAGCAATTGAATAGTTCTTTTTTTAGCTTTATCGACGAAGCATTGCATCCAACTTATTTGGATGCTCTTTCTGATGCAATCTTAAAAGCCGACCTTTCTATAAAATGGATTTGCTACGGTAGGTTTGATGAAGGATATTCCAAATCGCTATTAGAAAAGTGTTATAAGGCGGGGTTACGAAAAATTTGGTTTGGATTTGAAGCAGGAAGTGAGCGTATTCTACGGAGAATGCGAAAGCATATTCTTCCAGCTATCCGAGATCAGGTCATTACGGATTGTCTGGATGTGGGGATTGGAATCCATTTGTTTGTTATTGTAGGATTTCCGTCCGAGACGCAACAGGAGTTTGAACAAGGAATTCAGCATATCCTAGCATACCCAGGATTGGTAAGGCATCCTTTCTTTTCCTATGATTTGTTTCCCTTTTATGTGGGTCATGCGGGTAAAGCACGGTTGAATCCATCAGAATTAGGAATTCGTATTCATACAAATCCAAATAAAGAATGGGAATTTAATTATCGTTATAGTTATCTTGATGGTACTTCCAAAGCAGCTATTGTGAAAAGACGTAAATGGGCTGCATACCAGTTAGACCAGCAGCTTCATCCCTATGGATTAGGGCAATTGAAAACTCCCCAGGATTTTGATCATCTGGTGTTAATTGATGCATATGAGCAGGGATTACCGGTGTTTGCGCCTGTTAGGGAAACCGATCCCCCCTATACACCGCAGTCATACATCGAAGGTTTTAGGGATCGGGATTCAAACCATCCCCATCTTCTCAATCTATGGACGCTCCGTTCCCACCCCATTCAGGAATTTGAGTATCAGATTTTTCAATACCTAAAAGAAGGCATATCCCTATCCGAAATGGAATACCGTATGGGAAAAGAATTCGCTCCATTGATAATGCGGAGTATACAATGTTTAGAAGATCTGGGATATTTGAAACTGTATACACCAGGTAAACCACCCGGAAAGGCATCCCATTGATCCAATACGGGATGGTGTAATATTTTTTAAAAAAGTCAGGGTAGATTGGAAAGGCTTCCGATGATCAAAAATAGGATGCCTTAAACCCGTTTCATTATTGAGTTGAGGAACTGTGGAAAAAAAATCCTTCACCCAGCAGCTACGCAATCATGCTCCCCTATTTTTCATTCTTTTACTCTGCGTTATCGTACGGATCCCCACGCTGTTACATCCGATTTTGGATATTGATGAATCGCAATATGGTGATTTTGCGGTAAAATTACTCCAAGGTGGGATTCCCTATTTGGATGCGGTAGGCGAAAAACCTCCACTTCTGTACTACTTTTATGCTGCAGCCTTTGCCATGTTTGGTTGGTTTAATTACATCGGACTCCACTTTCTTACTATGCTTTGGGTTCTGGCAACCCTGATAGCGATGTATGCCACGATGACAACGGTTTTTTCCCGCCGGGTAGGATTATTTGCTATTTTATTGTATACCCTATTTCATACAACCCATGAACCCTCCTTTTTAGCATCTAACGGAGAAACATTGATGAATCTTCCACTTTTAGTGGGGATGTACATGCTTGCTCGGTTTTTAAAGGAAAAACAGGGGCAGCGTGCTTGGTTTTTCTGGGTTATGCTTGGGTTGAGTTGGGGCGTCGCCTTTTTGTTTCGACAGCAAGCCGCCTTGCATATGGTGAGTTTACTGGTTTTGATGATTCTTTTACTTATTCATGGGCTCAATCGAGGACATTGGGGATGGTTGTTTTTGAGAAAGACCAGGGAAGGCATGGCTGTATTAGTCAGCTTTCTGCTTCCATTGGGGATTGCTTGGATATGGCTATACGCAACGAGTGTGGAAGCCTTTCAAGAATATTTTTATTGGAATTGGGAATTCAACCAACAGTATATTAAAAGCGGTGCTAGCCTGCTACCCGTCGGCGATGTTGCATTTACCCGCCTGATTCCACCCACAGTCTTCTTTTTACCTGCAATTATCTTGGCGGGATATGCGCTAGGAAGGCAAGGTGGGGCTTGGGTTAAAAGAGTTTCCAAGCGAGAGCTATCGTCTGGGCAATTATTTTTGGCGTTTCTACTGGTTAATTTTTTATTGAATATCATCGTGGTTTGTTTGGGATGGCGGGTGTGGACCCATTATCTTTTATTTATTCTTCCATCCTTAATTATGCTTGCTGCTGTAGGATTGGATGATCTTTGGGAACGCATGAAAGTCAGGCAATTGCGTTGGTTAGGAACAATACTATTTGTTATTACGCTAATTTACACAAGTTTTGCTTTTTATGTGCGAACCGATCAGCATTTTTATTTGAGTATCTATGAATGGATCGTAAAGGATAGTTATAAATATGTGGGTGTCTTTCCAGAGCAGCAGGATATTGGTACCTGGATCCACAATCATTCAGATCCCGATGATACCATTTTTATTTGGGGATTTCAGACTACTATTGCAGCTTATGCACAGCGAGAAATTGGATATCGCATATCCTGGACGGATTTTATGGTAGGAAATGTCCCGGGGGTCTTTATGGCACCGGGTACGTATCACATTTTTAACTTGGGATTTTGGGATAATGTCTGGAAAACGATCCCCAATCCGGCATCGGATCCGTCCAAATGGCGAGAATTCTGGCATATTCATCTTGATCGTGCGTGGGATTATTTCTGGGAAGATATGGAGCGCTATAAACCTCGATATATCATTGATACAGCACCTGCAGGTTATCACTGGTATGATGTATTTCCAATGCAAAATTACAGCTATGCTAATTTACATTCCAAACGCTTTGCCTTGTGGGATTTTGTTCAACAATATTATAAACCTGTTCATACGATTCACGGTGTGGTAATCTACGAACGTGTGAATTCTTCCGCCAATTAGCTCGTATCCTCCAAATATTTCATTAAACAAGCTACCGAGATTGCAACCGATACAGCACCATTCCATCCAGTTCTGTTTCTTTTTCATAATATTCACTAACAAAGTGCTGTAAGGATGGATAGGCATCCAAGGGAATCCCGTACATTCGAGCAGTTGGAGCAGAGGAAGTATCGAGAATATATCCGGGCTTTTTTTCCTGCAGATTGGAAAGGAGTACCTGATAAGCATATGCGATGGAACGGTAAGGAGCAGATAATTCATCCGCTGTTTCATTCCACCCCACAAACATAGTGCACCATAAAAATGGAGTGGCGGGATACAAATGAGAATGATATTGCAGCGAAGGTTCTTCTCCCCAGATAAATAAATACCGATTAGTGGTGGGATACTGCTTCAAGTAATCAAGTACAATCGCATATTTGGTTTCTGGTAGATATGCGCAGGTTGAACCATAGGTATCGGGAGGCGTAGTGTGAATTGCGATACTTCGTACGTTCCAATAGATACCATAAACCAGACCTGGAAGAAGCAATAGCACCAATACGATACGGGTAATCCATTGTTGCATTTGTGGGTTGGAACCAAGATGCTCTAAAAGCAAATACACACCATATATACCCAATGCGACTAAATAAGGAAAGAAAAAGAGGGAATAATGTACATAAAAGCGAAATCCTCCTAGAAAATACAATAGAAAAGATATCAAAAAGCCAAGTACCAAAATCAATTCAGCAGGAAGTACTGTACGCTTTCGAATCAGGAAGATCATCCCAATTATTAAACCTACCCAAAGTAATAAATGCCATCCCAAAAGTTGTCCATATTGGGTGAAAAACCGAAACCAGGTATGGGATTCGGTATTGGTAAAACCGGAGGGGATGTATTGAAGAAAATTAATCACATAAAAATAATGCACATACGGTTCCCAAATATGGAAACCAAGATGTATACCCATGATAATACTTTCCAGAAGAATACCACCTCC
Source organism: uncultured Spirochaetia bacterium (assembly GCA_964414635.1). Lineage (GTDB taxonomy): Bacteria > Spirochaetota > UBA6919 > CAYPZJ01 > CAYPZJ01 > CAYPZJ01. Next base: position 6,182 of record CAYPZJ010000114.1, on the reverse strand, counting down.
CAGGACTAGTATCCCTTCCAGGATGGTTATGCGTGCTTTTTGAAACCGATAATGTATTAATACAATTAGATAATACACCCCATAGATAGCAAACAGAGCCAAAAAGGGTTGTTTGGCATGGGCTGCAGTTATAAGGCATACACCTACCAATGGTAACCAAAGCCATTTCCTGCGTTGCTGAAAATGTCCTTGAACAAAACACCAAAATGCTCCCACAGAAAACAGATTTCCAATACTCTCGAGCATAGCTGCTTGATAATCGGGAGTGGGGATTCCATGAAATAAAACAAACGCCAACCCAACCCAAAATGCCAAAGTGTCATTGAATAACCGACGGATTGCATCCATTAAAAATAAACCTGTTAGGGCGATTAGTGGAATGAGCAGGATATGGGTGCTGATTGTGGTTCCTGTTGGTATGAGGATTTGAGCTAAGGCAAAGAACAGCACGGCTGTATAACGGGGATTAATAAAATCATGGTACCAAATCCCCCCCTGGAGCATGGTTTGGGCATCAAAAAACGTTGTAAATTCATCATGGTTTAAATATTCCACCAAACCAATACCCAACCGTTGAATCAGCAGAATTGCCAGTATGATAAAAAAATGAATGAATCGGATTTGTTGGATGGTTAGGTTCATAAAGCGGTTGATTAATCCTGAAAAGAAACGATTATTTGAGGTTGGCATTCAATGGTTTTTCGCGCCCAAAGTCCTTCTCCCTCAAATCCCGAAGGAATACGTTCCAATGCAGGACGATACAACCGTAAATGAATCTGTTTTAGTGCCGAATTCGGATCCATCTCCAGATTCAATTGATGCGGTTCCATCGTCACTTTATGCATACAAACATCTCCCTTTTGATATGCTAACGTACGCAGATCGTCTTCGTACCAATACTCAGAAATTCGTTGGTGACCTGGAATAAGTTGGAAATATGCTTGGGTTGGATCGATCTGATCGGTGGATGGAACGACGGGCATTACTGGGAGAATACTTCCTGCCTTTACAAAAATTGGAATAGTATTCAATGGAGCATGCACAACGTACCATTGTTTTCCAGAGTATGCTTCCCCGGTTGAATAATCAAACCAATTCCCTTCAGGAAGATACACTTTACGGGTGGTTGCCCCTCGTTCTACCACGGGTGCCACCAATAAATAGTTACCAACTAGGAATTGATCCGCTAGGCTATGAGTTACCGGATCATCTTGATAATGCCAAAACAGAGGACGAAGGATGGGATTTCCATATTTATGCATTTCATAAAACAATTGGTAGAAATAAGGGAGTAAGCGATACCGAAGATTGATAGCATCTCGACAGATGGCTTCAATTTCCTCACCAAATCGCCATGGTTCTTGATAAATGGTATTATCACAGGTGTGATTACGGAAAAAAGGATAGAACGCCCCACATTGGGTCCATCGAGCAAGTAATTCGGGTGAACAATTCCGGGCAAATCCACCCACATCAGCTCCAAAAAAACCTAAACCTGATAATCCCATATTAATAGTTTGCTGAATAGAATCACGAAGATGCTGCCAGGTAGAATAATTATCACCACCCCATTTTGCAGCATATCGCTGCATTCCACAAAAAGCAGATCGAGTTAACAAAAATGGACGGGTGTTGGGCATTAACTGTAACATGCCTTGTACGGTAGATTTGGCTTCCAATAGAGCATACAGGTTATGCATTTTATCCATGGTTGACCATCGTCCTTCATCAAGCATGCGGACTTCTTCGGGAATGGTGCCGTCCCATTCTTTATCAAAAACAACGGGTTCGTTCATATCATTCCAAAAACCATCCACCCCGAGTTCATAGTACCGCTGATGGAGTTGTCCCCACCACTGGCTTGCTTCTGGGTTTGAAAAATCAGGGAATTTGGTACCCCCGGGCCAGACGGGACCCACATAATCGGTTCCATCCATTCGTTTCACGAAAAACCCGTTGTCGCTCCCTTCATCATGAACATTGTAAACGCCTGGTTCGTCGACCTTCACACCCGGATCAACAATTACAACCTTTTTGAACCCCCGCTTTTTCATATATTCAAAATGCTTTTTTACCTCACGAAAGCGATCTGGATCAAAGGTGAATACCCGGTAATGATCCATGTAATGGATATCATACCAGATAGCATCACACGGGATTTCTTTTTGACGCAAGGTATCCCCAATTTCACGGGCTTCCTGGGTACTCATATAGCTCCATCGACATTGATGATAACCCAATGCCCAGATAGGGGGCATTGCGTGGGTGCCGGTTAGTTTCATATAGGCTTGAAGCACTTCTTGTACTGATTTCCCGGCAATAAAATAGACATTCAGTTCCCCTCGGTGTAACCGAATTGTGACTTCATTCCACTTCGATGCACCCATATCAAACAACGAACGGTAACTGGAATCGAGAAAATATCCCCATGTCCATTCGGAATCGTTATCCATTCCAATAAAAAAGGGAAATGCACTATACATTTTTTCAAACGATTCGTTATGATGCCCTGGTGGATCATATGTCCAACAATCGATTTTGTACCCACGGCGTCCCAATGGGGTCATTCGTTCTCCTAAGCCAAAATAGTCTTCTGAATCCCGAGGAATTCGTTTATCAATAATCGATCGCCCCAAAATCTGAAGAGGGGTACCTTCACTAAGCATTTGTCCGTTTGGATTTTTTAAACTCGCGTGAAAGACTTCTCGATCCAATCGGAGGAGCATGGTTTCTGTACGTATTTCCACTGACTCCGCGGTTTCGTGTGTTTGGAATTTATACGGGGGAATATCCGGTAGAACCACATACGAATGATCCGGTTGAAGCTGCTTGTATGGGGTTACCCGTAATCGAATAACATGTTCATTAATTCCCTGGACACGTGCAACACCCGTATCCAAGTGCAAATCAACAAACCCGTGCTGATAATCTATTTTTCGGATGGAACCGAAAGGGATCGGTTCATGCTTCATAAGTAACCTCGAGGGGAATCATAGCCATATAATACACTCCCGTGAAACGAGTGGGGTGTTGGTGGTGTTTTGTGACACGATCACCCCTACTAAGCTTGATATGGTAAATATATATATATAGTTTGTTGGAGGTGAGAAATTCAGCTCCGACTATGATGGAATAAGTTACTCATTTTTTGTACAGAAGAATAGCTCCGTTTTCCTTCGAGTTTGTCGAATCAATCCTATTCCTAAGCCTCTCCTTTAAAGATTACTAGGTTGAGTTGGAAAAGCGGGTCGAGCGTTTAATCGAGCGGGGGTGCGTTTTATCGATCTATCATTTGAATAGAAACCCGACGATTTTGATTTAATGGGATTTCTATATCTGAAAAATCTGGCTTCCTTAAAGAACGGAGAGGGTTATAATTTCGGGACATGGCAAAATCTTCTGATGGAACACCGAATAGATTACGATCGATTTCCCCGTTGCCATTACTATCTTGAAAAATAAAAAGACAATACGATCCCTCAGGAAGTCGAAATGAGAATTCTAGGGTGGAACCAGAAGGCGTATACCGTTTACGACGCGGTCCGGTAATTTCTGCTTCCGAATCCCATTCTTGTTGGGTCATTGCAATAACATATACAGGGCTTCCATTTTCTATCCCTGTAATGCGCCCATTTAACTGGTATTGTTCTGCGAATAAATTGCTGGTCACAAGGAAAAGCCCGAATATAAAAAGACTGGTAATGAAGAATCGCATACGTCACTCCTTTAAGATTAAATCCGTTTTTTTGTGCTCATGTACTACGAAAAAAACGTCGTACTTCCCATACGCTTATTGATGGAAGCTTAGCAGCATCAAAAAACAAAAAGAAACGCTCCCAAAATAAGCAAACCCTATTTATAGTTATAACACCGTTAAGCAAAGCTATCAGAAAAAAAATATCCGCTTCATTTCGGAATGATTTGTGTTATATTTAAAAGAACTCTAAATCGAAGGAGAAGGGTATGACAAGTAAAAACAAAATGTTAATTATTTTAGGAACCTTGCTGCTGAGTATATTTGTAATCGGCGATATTGTTTCCACACAAACACAAGATCTCGGTGGTCGCGGTGGAGATCCCACCGTTTGGGTAAAAATCCCCTGTGAATACACCGAAACAGAAACGTACACCGAAACAGAAACCCGACAAACAGAAACTCCTATCACATCAGGGATTTCCACTGATTATTATGGTCATGGGGTAGATAGCTATATCTACGAATTCAATGGGGCAAAACAAATTAACCAAATGGATTTTGCACCATTCGTAAATTCTTATAAGCGAAAATATTCCAGCCGCCAGAATGTTCAATTCACGTTTTATGCTCGAACACCCCAAGGAGATTCGGATCCAACGAACGCAGCTGCTTGGACAGCGTTAAACGTAAATGCACAATTTAAAATTGTGTCCAACGTGCAAACCAAAGCGGTTCGGGTGCATGTAAGTTATGATCAACCTGCTGATTCAGGTATCACGGCACCTTCCTTTGTACAAATTGCTACCCAACAAGTAGAAGTGGAGAAAACACGACAAGTTACTCGACAAGGATTCCGTGCAGAACAAATGAGAAGAAGTCAAGCAAGAAACCAGGGATTGCAAGAAATCAGTGCAGACGAAGCGTCCCAAATTAATGCCACTAGCAAATGTCAATAACAACAGGAGGGTTTCCTATGATGCAACTACGAATATTATTCATGATACTAGGCATCACCGTCCTGGTTATGCTGACCACTGGTTGTGGTGGATTTATGATTACAGCAGGTGGTAGCGCTTCCTCTGGAGGCGGCGGTGGTGCTGGCGGGGGACAACCTGCAACGGCACCTGCAACAGGTGGCGGAGCACCAATGGCATCCGTACAGGGTGGCGATACCATTACCTTTGTAAATAACAGTGTGTGGGATATCAAACAATTATACATTGCTCCAGCTGGATCCAACAGTTGGGGGAACAACCTGCTAGGCAATGTTATCGTGTCGTACAAACTTAAGGTAGCAATCTCAGGATTGAAATGTGGTACGGTAGATATCCGTGTTGTTGGTGCGGATAACGAAAGCGGTGTTATCCGTGGGGCTAATCTTTGTGCACAAGGCAAAACCTATTCCATCACCGATGTGGGATTAGTCCGCTATAGCCGTTATTTTAAATAACGATAAGACGCAATGCTTGCGTTTTTAGTATACGCAATGCATTGCGTTGATACGATAATGAAATGCATGATACATCACATCGTTATCCAGCAATCTGAAAAAAGTGTAATAGGTGGAAACGGGACATTCTTGTTATTATATGCATTCACTAATCGTTGATTTATCGCACAAAGTTTGCTATACTTTATACAGAGCCTCTTCGGGGGTTTGTTCTGATCGTCGGAGGATTGCTATGAGAGCATCAGGTATATTGGTATTTTTATTCGGTTTTGTATTGATCTTATTTTACTCCGGTTGTAGAGCGCAGCCCTGGGTTGGTCCTGACCCTCTAGACAATATGTTGGATGCGAATTATCAATTGATCAAAATTCATGACCATATTTCTGAAGATACCGATACAGAACGGCTTCAGTATGCCCTACATTCTAAAGCCTTTTTCACTGGGAAAAATGGGAATATGTTTATTGAAGACTATCCTGCGATCAATGAAGATCTTAATTTAGAGCCGCTGATGGTTCCAGAGTATGATAATGAATTAATCAATTTTTTTGGTTTTCTGCGGGCGTGGGATGATGAACGAATGAGTCGCCCACCTCAAATCGAAAATTATGTAAAACTGGCTCAACGCGGAACACAAACAGAATTAGAATATCGCTATACATGGACCTCAAAATTTTCTGCCTACCTAACGGTATCTGAAACTGACATGTACTGGTATAATGGTATTTTAGGTGTATCGGACCAGATTGGTTATGCGGGTGATAGCACCAAACCAACATATTGCCTTGGGACCTATAAACGCCGCATTCTTGCTGATCAAGTTGATCGAATTGCGTATACATTACATTCGCTTACTCCCGTATGGTTTGAAATCAAACAGCTATATCCAAAAGATCCTATCCGCCAGAACACTGCAATTAACAACACGAGATTAGTTCAGTTTAAGAATATCGAAGTGTATCTTAATGGAATATTAGAAAAACCCTATAATGTAGAAGAAGCGGGAGCCGATAACCCCTATGCATTGGCGTATAC
>CAYPZJ010000113.1:0-12828 GCA_964414635.1 uncultured Spirochaetia bacterium | reverse complement strand
TTTTGTTAGTTTAATTAACACCCAAAATGGTCCAATCATTTAGGGGGCAAAGGCACCGACGGCTTTTGTAGATCAGCTTCGTTCATTTGTGTTAAAAGAATAGATCTTGTTGTGCTTAAACGCTCTGCGCCTGTTTCATTCGATTATTGGTTGATTTTCGTCGCTTCTTTTTATTTCTTGGAGTATCATTCAAGCGTTGTTCCTCCTGTGGTGTGCCCATCCAAACAGCTTTCCATAACTCTGAGAGAAAGATTTTAAAAAGTGATCGCTCACGAAATATCCAACGGAAAATGGTTTGGAGTACATAAAGGGGAGACATCATTCTTGAATAAATGAACTTTCGTGCCTTCCAGAGCTCCTGCGCCGTAAAATTTTTATAGCGGGTACTGGGTACATCTTTTCGAATCTCCGAATAAGAATCAGAAACCCGTGCTTCGGCATCCAACCGTTTATGTAAGGGGGTCCCTGGCCAAGGTGTCATATAAAATAACCGGGTATAATCCACTTTAATATCCTTCAGAAAACGAACCAATTGTTTCGGATATGTCTTATCCTGATTATCCAACCCAAGGATACACGAACCGATAATGGCTATTTTATGTTTATGAATACGGGCGAAGATCTCTTTATAATTATACTGTTTGTTAATACCTTTGGTGATTTCATCGAGATTATCGTCTCCTACCGCTTCCACCCCTACAAACACAGCCCGACATCCTGCTTTATACATCGCATCCATAAGATCCGGTTGATCCGCCAGGTTGCTTGATGCTTGCGTTCCCCAGATAATACCCGGACGATGGCGTGCAATCTTTTCACAGAGCGCAATGCGATCATCGTGCTGTGCTTGCGTGTATCCAATAAAATTTTCATCGGTGAAAATACCATACTTCAATTGGGGTTCCTGATCCAAATCTTCTAGGACCCGATCATGAGGAATCATACGGTATTTTCGATTTTTGTACACGGTTAGATAACAAAAGGAACAGCTGAACGGGCATCCCTTCGATGTTAGAAATGAAGGATAGTCATACCGTGGGTGAATCACATCCCGTCGAGGAATGCGAATGGTATCCAGGGAGGCATTCATTTTCCCATCATAGACAGGCTGGGGGGTTCCTGCTTCAAAATCCCGAATAAATTGTTCCATAACCGGTTCGGCTTCTCCCTGAATCACCGTATCAAAATGCTCAAGGGCTTCATTCGGTAAAGCAGTAGCATGAGCTCCACCAATCACCGTATACGCACCTTGTTTACGATAGGTATCTGCAAGAGCATAGGTACGCGGGATATTGCATGTCAAGGGAGACATAAATACAAGATCCGCTTTTTCATTGGATGGATCAATCTGTCGTCCAACATATTCATCATACGAAGCAATTTCATAATGCTCCGGAAGATACGCTGCTACATACGCAAGCGCTAGTGGCTGATATAGAAGTGCGTCTTCTTCTAATTCCGATGTGGACGCAGGATAAAGTAAAACTGTTTTAATTCCCATAGGTAATCCTTATACACCGATACGATACCATCGGTTTTGATCTGGTGCAGTGCCGGTTACAACCAGCTGTTTATTGGATGGATGTAATATGGCTGCAGCTAGTGTAATCCCTGTTTCAGGAACAGGCTCTGTTTGTTTACAAATAGCTCCATCACCTTCATTTTGTGCTGCTACCTGTTTTAACGAATCAATCAAATCCATTTCTGAATGGGATTGTAAACCATGGACCAACCGTTGGTACCGCTGTTCTGATTCGTACTGTCGTTCTGTACTGAGTTGCTTATTTAGAGATGATAAGGTTTGATGAGTATAGTGATTGGTGGCAACAAATGAATTGTTCTGCTGTTCAATATAAGCATGATCCGGCCCCGCACACTCAACAAGCACACCCTGATTTGATGCATCCAGGCAACCAATGTTTAATCCTTTTCCAGCAAATGGATATGCATCAAAAAATGCTTTTGCCTCACCAATTGATTCGGCTTCCCATAAGAGGGGATAGCAACCTATATGTTGGGGGATTCCGTATCCAGTTTGATTTGAGTTGGCTGGAGCTGAATTACATCCCACCGCAAATCCTCGTGAATTGATCCCCACTTCGGTCCAAACGGTACCTACCCATCCGATAGTAAGTAACCGCATCCCTTTATAATCGAGATGTTGGATCATCATCATGGAACGTTGATGACGATCGATATCACTGGTCTTAAGCATCGCCGCATCCGAATTACAATGCTGTACCACCATGGAACAACTATGTGTGGAAGGAACCGATGTAACGGCATTAAATACATTTAACCACAGAATACTCTCATAGGAAACACCAGCCCCATTCGCAATCCCCTTCAATTCATCAATGATCCAAGGGAAGGATTTAAATAAATACTGTTCCATTGCATCCCGCGCTTGAAGATATTGAATCGTGTTCTTTTCCTCACTGTACCAGGTTAATCCTTGCCGAATTTGTTCCCGAAACACCCTTCCGTGTTCCAATCCCCGTTCCATTGGAGGACCCGGGTTATAAAAATAAGGAAGTACTACGGGATTTGCATTATGAAAAGGTTGGGATTGGGTATATCGTTCGGATGCTGTATGAAGGAAAGCTGTTTCATCGGGTGGAAAACGAAATGAAAGCAGATGATCTACGATTTGAGGCGGATTTTTTTGGGAATAGAGGGAATACATACGCTTCTTCCGAGCAGAAATCTGGTTCCGTATGCCTTCTAACCGTGCAGCCTTAAACAAAGCCTCTTCTGTACCAGGGTTTGGATCATCTGTCAGCAGGACTTCCCGCGCAATCGCTGCTCGTGTAAGCAATGTTCGTGCTGCCTCTTCTAAAAGATACCAATAGTCCATCCCTTTTTGGATATGGGGTTTTGCATGCCATAGCCGTTCGAGCGCTCGGTTGGCTTCAGTTGTTGCTGTGTGAATTTGTTGTTCTGTCTTCTGTATGGCATCGGGTTGGCTATACTGTTTACGTTTGATTTCAAATTGGTAGTGATTCAGATCATACCGATTCAATCGATTTCGCCAATGATATTGGGGGGTTTCAAACAAAGGAAGAAATACTGCTAAGGTAGCATATACGGTGGCTAACGATGTCTTATCCGTACCAAACCGAAACATGTCATACGCTCGCTGAATCTGTTCTTCTTCCATATCAGGCTGATGCATAAGAGCTGCAGCATAAAACCAACCATAATCGGATAGGGCATAATGGGTTCCTTTAGTCCAATCGGTTATAAGCATTTCTCTAACTGATTTGGATGCAAGGGTTTGTATTAAATCGCGAATCCCTTTCAATGAAACACGGTATGGCGGCGTTAGATCTGTAACCAATTGTCCCCAACGAATTGCGGGAGCCCCAATCACTTTATATCCTTTTTCAAGAAATGGTTCAACAAAAAACGGACGTCCCCAATCTTTCAAATCATAATTCCAATACACCAACTCTGTCTGCTTGGGGATTGCATCCATTGCTTGGGGATGATGCTCCAACATATCACTCCAAAGTACGGGAGTAATCCCTCTGGTTAGTAACGCCTGAATAATTTGACTAACGTAGGTCGTGTATAGCGTGGATATATCATGCTGTTGTACTGTTTTCTTACAAACAGGACATTGTCCCATTACCCGGCATTCATCCCCTCCAATATGAATCCGTTTCACATTTGGAAATAGGGAACATACATCATCCACCAATTGTAAATAAGTAGTACGGGATTCGGGGTTGGAAGGGCATACTTGTTGGATATGCCCCGGGAGTTCTCGTATATGTGCGTGCCGAGGGTCTGATAATAATAGATAATTATGCCCCAAACATTGTAATAGCGGGATAAGCTCCAGCTCCAAAGTTTCACAGGTTTCGTTGAGTTGCTTGATTTGTTCAGGGGTCCAGGTTAATTCGGTTTGTAAATGACGCGCAGATGCATAGGGAAACATAGCTTCCCCTTCTAAACAGATCCCTGTATACCCCAATGCTTTAAGGTCATGTAAATGATCAATCAGTGCATGGAAAGCGGGTGCACTATACGGAAAGGAATCCCGAACAAGATGATAACACACATGGGCAATACGTTGAGTAAATACAGGAGGATGAGGGAATACGTGCATAGGTTTTGTTTGATTCAGTTACATTCGGTAATGGTTTCGTGGTATTCAATCTTGCGCTTTTTCAATTCATCTAATATGAATTCCACACATGCAGGATGTTTTCCAACAAACTCTGGAACGGACATTCCAATTTGGTTGTATAATTTTTTTGCAATCATACGGCATGCAACGGTGGCGGTGTATCCCGTTGTTCGTGCCATAGAATGGACGTTCGTTTCAGGATCATAACGATCATATAAATCATAACAATATCGCAATCGTTGGTTTCCTTTCTTCCCTTCAATGATAACCTGCATGACGGTAATATCAACTTCCCCTTCTTCCAGTTTCCATTTAGGAAAGAGTAGCTGGGCGGTAAAATCCAACGGACGAATCGTTGTTCCTTTAACCGTAATGGGTTCCTGATTGAAGAAACCTGTTTCACGCAACACAGCCATTTTATCAATATGTCCTTGATACCGTAGGGTCTTTTCTTTCATATTAGGTGCGTCAATGGTAAAGGCTAACGACCGCAATCCGTCGCTGTTAAATGCTTCCAGGGTACCAATCTTTGGAAAATTCAATAGTTCCGGATCGGAAAGAGCGGGACGAACCACCATCGTTCCATTTTCCACATACCGTGCCGGACGCGTGTATTCCTCGATGACATCCACCGGAGAGAACACAGCTTTGTATTCATAGGGCCAGGTTCGGATTTCGGGTAATCCTCCAACATAGATGAGTACATTTTCTGTTTCATCCAGGAGATGATTCACATATCCAATAAGTACATTACTCATTCCTGGTGCCACGCCCATATCCATAAGCGCTACCACCCCCTTTTCTTTTGCTAACGCGTCAAGGGTGAAGGGATCTTCTGGAAAAAATGCGATATCCACTACATTCTTTCCTGCTTCCAAAATGGCACGGAGGGTTTGATAGCCCATAAATCCAGGGACTGCATTTAATACCATATCATAATCTGAGACCAGTGCTTTAACATCCGCAGGTTTGGATAAGTCTTTTTCTAAAATGGTAATGGAAGCATTCTGATTTTGAACACGGTGTAAATTTGCTGGGTTAACATCTGCTAACGTAACGTTAAAAAGAGAATCGGTAGCAAGATCCAATGCCATCGGACCACCCACGAGTCCGGCACCTAATACGATAATATTCATATGGTATCTCCCTATATAACATATATACTTTGGTAGGATTTAGCGGGATCGTATCAATTAATCATGGAATGATCCTGCTAAGTTAACTCTATTAGAGTCATTAGACAATTGTTTTCACCTGTTAAATTGGTGAATATGGTGCATCAACGAGGATTATATTGATCGTGCATATATTTATGGAAACGATACAAGATATTGGTGCATACCATTGCCCCGATGATAGCATTAGAATAATAAAAAAAATGTGAAAAACAAGGCTGATCCATTCGAACGACGATGGTTAGGTGTTTTTCAGGATACGTGGGTCGTTGTATCTGAATGATTCAGCCTATCAACTTGTTTTAATGGGTTAGCTAGCTGGATCGAATGGTTGTCCCCAGAGGAAATTGAGCCGTAATTGCTCCTTTTGAAAAAAACAAAAAAATGATTATCTTTAACACCAACGGAGGTAACGGATGCTATCGGCGTTACAGAAAATTTTACGTGCTATTTTTGGTTCCAAACAGGATCGGGATATTAAACGGATACTCCCTTTAGTGGATAAAATAAATGGTTTTGAAGCAGCAGTAAAAGAATTATCCGAAGAACAAATGAAAGCCCAGACGGCTGAATTCAAAAAACAGCTTCAAGAAGGAACAACGTTAAAAGAATTGTTACCTGAAGCATTTGCCTTGGTCCGAGAAGCAGCCGTTCGCACCCTCGGAGAACGTCATTATGATGTTCAGCTCATGGGAGGGATCGCCCTTCATGAGGGGAATATTGCTGAAATGAAAACCGGGGAAGGAAAAACCCTTACATCTACCTTGGCTTTATATCTGAATGGGCTTACCGGTAAAGGGTGTCATGTAGTCACCGTGAATGAATACCTGGTCAAGCGTGATTCGGAGTGGATGGGGCAGATTTTTAAATATTTAGGACTAACTGTAGGGCATATCCTGAATGAGCAATCCCAGGAAACGCGACGAGAAATGTATGCATGCGATATTACCTATGGTACAACAAGTGAATTTGGATTTGATTACCTTCGGGATAATATGGTAGTTCACCGTAGCCACAAAGTACAGGGTCAGCATTATTTCGCTATTGTGGATGAAGTGGATTCGGTTTTAATTGATGAAGCACGTACACCCTTGGTGATCAGCGGTCCTGCCGAAGTATCCACTGAATTGTATTATAAAATTGATAAACTCGTACGGCAGTTAAAACCAACTACAAAAACCGAAGAAGGAAAGTGGGACCAACAAGCCGGTGATTTTGCATTTGAAGAAAAAGATAAAATGGTAATGCTCACCGAAGCAGGAGTGAAGCATGTGGAGCGAATGTTAGGTTTGGATAACCTGTTCGCAGGAAAAAATGTAGAAATCGTCCATCATGTAAATCAAGCATTGAAAGCACATATTGCATATAACAAAGATGTAGAATATGTAGTGGAAGAAGGGAAAGTTGTTATAATTGATGAAAATACGGGACGGAAACTACCTGGGCGTCGTTTCTCAGAAGGATTACATCAAGCGTTAGAAGCAAAAGAAAAATTGGTTATCGAGCGGGAAACCCAAACATTAGCATCCATTACCCTTCAGAACCTCTTCCGAATTTATGATAAATTAGCGGGGATGACAGGTACTGCCGATACTGAAGCAACCGAATTCCGGAATATTTATAACCTGGATGTAGTTGTTATTCCTACAAATGTACCTTGCCGGCGTCAAGATTATAATGAAAAGATTTTTAAAACAGAGAAGGAGAAATACCAGGCGATCTTTAAAGAAATTGAAGCCTGCCATCGCAAAGGGCAGCCGGTTCTGGTGGGAACGATTTCGGTGGATAAATCGGAGTACTTATCAAAAATACTGAAAAAACGTGGGATGAAACATAACGTATTGAATGCAAAATATCATGATATGGAAGCCCAAATTATTAAAAACGCAGGACAACTCGGTGCCATCACCATTTCCACTAATATGGCAGGAAGAGGAACGGATATTAAGTTAGGCAAAGGTGTTCCTGAAATTGGAGGACTGCACATCATCGGAACCGAGCGGCACGAATCCCGCCGAATTGATAATCAATTACGGGGTCGTTCAGGAAGACAGGGGGACCCCGGATCTTCTCGGTTTTATATCAGCTTAGAAGATCCTCTGATGCGTATGTTTGGGAATATGGATCGGATTGGAATGATTATGGATCGGTTGGGGTTGGAAGAAGGACAGGAAATTGAACATAAGTGGATTTCCAATGCTATTGAACGTGCCCAAAAGCGGGTAGAGATGCGTAATTTTGAAGCACGAAAGCATCTGCTGGAATATGATGATGTAATGAATCGACAACGAGTACAGGTCTACGCCTTACGGAATCGAATTTTGTATGAAGATACCTTATTTGATGAAATTCGTAGTTACTATGATATGATCTTTGCAGATTTTCTAGATACGACCATCCAAGGAAGAGGGATTGGAACAGAAGATGTGGAAGGCATTTATATTAATCTCAATGCCGAATTTGGTGTGGAAATTCCACCCGAGAAACGCGTAGCAGAAAGTGAACGAGATGACTTTTTGGATCAATTGATTAATCAATTAGATACGGTATATGCTGATAAAGAACAACAGATCGGCGAAAATATTCTTCGTGAAATCGAGAAAATCATTCTGTTACGGGTGTTGGATAAATATTGGAAGATGCAATTGCATCGTATGGATGAGTTAAAGGGGTCAATCTACCTTCGATCGTATGCACAATCCAATCCGTTGATTGAATACAAACGAGAAGGTTCTCTTTTATTTGATGAGATGATGTTTAATCTCAAACGAGAAGTGCTTCAACTTTTGTTCCGGGTTGAACCTTCGGATATCACATTCGATGATGAATATGCGAATCGGAAAGAAACCATGGGACGAACAGAACACGATAGTGTGGCTCAATTCCAAGTTGGAAATCAGACCATGCGTCGGGATGATAAACAACCGGGACAAGCCAATAAACCTGCCCCAATTCGTCGAGCAAGTGATAAAGTAGGGCGTAATGATCCCTGCCCCTGTGGTAGCGGAAAGAAATATAAAAATTGTCATGGGAAAAAAGCAGGATAATCTAACAAGCAGGAATTTTGCTTGCAACGAATCCTGTATGGAGGTCTTATGAAACAAATCATGTTAATGGGTTTGGGATTATTCTTATGGTTAACACCCTTGATGAGTTTCGCTGATTTTTCAGCAAACGTATATTTTGAATCCTTTGTATTAGGTGAAAAAGGGCGCCTTATTTTTATTCAGCCATTGGACTTCGTTTTTAGCGATTCAACTTATTATAAAGTTGTTTATGAAGAAGGAAAACGCGTTCAAGCCATGTATATCGTAAATGGGGATATTACAGAATGGATGGAATTTGATGAAACCGAACGTATTGTAAAGCGAACGCTCCGTCGGATTGATGGTCCCATTATCTCGTATACTTACGATGAGCAAAACAGACGGATCGCAGCTACGGCGTATAATGAATCGGGTGAGTTTGAAGAATACCATTATGTGTACCAATATACACAACAAGGGTATATTGAGGTTGAATCCAAGTTTAACAATGAAGATCACCTAATATCATTAACCTACTATCATTATGACCAAGATGGAAATCTATTGGAATCCATGCTCATGAGTGGAAATGGACGGATGGCGGATCATTGGGTATATGAATACCGAGATGGACAATTGGTTCAATCTCAGCAATTGGATGTTATGGGAGAAGCAATTCGTACAACGAAACTCCGGTATAGCTATCAAGGAAAAATCACATCCCGGATCACGACGGATCGATATGACCGAATTGTCAATTGGGTACGATACCAATATAATGATGCGAATCGGTTGGTTGAAAAATACGGGTGGGATCCTGAACGGAATGAAAAAACCTTCCGAGATATCTTTGAATACGACGATCAAGACAAGCTAGTGGGGATCCAGCGATATGATGGAGAACATTATTACCCATTTTATGAAGTGAAATTAGAGTACAATAGCCGGGGACAATTGGTAAAAAAAGCGTTCTATGGTTTGGATGGGCATTTACAGGAAAATAAATTTGGGGTAGCACAATATGAATACCTCTATAATAATGATGGATCCATTGTCGTATTAAAATACGATGAACGCCTCCAAGAGATTAACGACTAACTCGATCCTACTTCTATTGCATTAAAGGCACCCCCATGATCTTCTTTCGAAATCCAATAACGGTCGACTACTGGATTATTCTCCTTCTTTTCCTACTGGTGATTTATCTGAGCTATGTTATTCATGAGTGGGGTCATCGATTATTTGCTCGTATGTTTGGAGATACGCAATTTGATCACCTGGGTTCTATTTGGAAACCATCGGTTGTTCTAGCGCCGGGAGGTGTATTCTTTTTCCTACTTTTAGGGATTGGTTGGGGAAAACAAGCACGGATCAATCCGTTTATGTTTCAACATCCAAATCGGTATGTTGCTATAACTTCCCTACAGGGACCGTTATTGAATATAGCTCTAGCGGTACTAGCGTATGGAGTCGCCCAATTTATTTTGCCACTGATTCCCTATGAAGTCAATTGGTTAACCCTGATATTAATCTACTTCTTTGGTTTTATGATTTATGTGAATGGTATTATGGGCATTGTTAATCTTATCCCGTTTCCCGGATTCGATGGGGAAAAAGTGGTACGAGGAATCTTTTTTCCCTTTCTATCCTACCGTTCACGGATGAATTTCCCCACGTTTGCCAACTACTTGAGCATAGCACTTATGCTTGTACTTCTTGTCATTTGGTTAGTTGGTATTCTACCCTCTCTGTATCCTCTCACACTGTTTGATGAGTGGATCATCCCCCAGCTGCATTCACTCATGGGAGCATAATATATCGGGTTTTCGAATGACCCGACCAAATCGGAGTTCGAATGTTTCGATATGCTTGATTTCACTTACCAGTTCTCGATATCGTGAATACGCAGGATAAGAAGTAAATAAAGCCATGCGTAGATCGGTATATCTCGAATATCTTACGTGCATCCGATCCAGGAATGACCATGATTGATCTCCATTTCGAATCGCTACAATCACCATTGGATCATGTTCCAAGATATTTTGCGGTACATCGTCGGAATTTAGCTGATATCCCATCAACTCGATTACTTTTACCGTTACCCTCCAGGTAAATACTTGATAGGATAATATCCGCGCTGCCCACACTGCTAACGATAGTAGATTCCCACCTCCTCGCTCTAAAAGGCGATCTGGAGGTTCAAAAGGTGCGTTCGGTTCTAAGAGTAAAACTTGTTTCATAAACGTGTGAATAAGAATGGGGAATGTTTGCACCATAGGACGCCCAACTTGATATCGATGAAGCTCATATTCAAATTCCAAATATTTCATAAACCGATCGTATGGCTGTTCGTTAAACCCAGAAACAAACTGACGAAAATGATGATACAACCTGATACAACGGGCAAATTGGGGGAGGGATAGATCCAACCGTAAGAAAAAGGTGTCCAAGGACGGAAGAGGTGTCTGTACCTGAAAATAGCGGGTCTCAATATTGGATGAATCCAGTAGATCAACCTTATAGTAATGTTTAACCTTCACATATTGGAAAGCCCCTGTTTGAAACGGATATACCTGCTCTAAGGTATCATAGGATGGATTAACAAAAAATGAATAATCAAAAAAGCCCCATGGTTCATCGGTCCGGTATGTATAAGCAATACCCGCATGTTGAAAATTCTCTTCTACATTCAACCAAAACAAGATGACAACTTGCTTTCCCTGTTCATACCCCAATTTTGTCAAAATCCGTAACGCCAACAAGGATAAATCATCACAATCACCATATCCATTGGAAAGCACCCCTTCCGGGCTAAAGGTAAGTTCGTTGAATTGAAGTTCTCCAAACGGATCCAACAACCGTCCTTCTTTATCTGTATGCGAGGCAGGAGGATCTGCATAGGGTACGATTTTGTGTATGAGTTGAAAAACTGCTTGGGGATAGCGAGCTGCGGGTTCATGCGTTCTAACGGCTTCTAAAAAGAACGATTCGAATTCTAAATATAACTCCAGGAGGTATTCAGAATGAGCTGCATTTAAAGGATCGAATGTACGGGTTTTTCGATGGAGGGAATCAAACACATCTTTTACAGGTTCAATCCATGAGGGATTGGATTCTGTTGCTGTGGCTCTAATTCCGGTAGGAAAACATAGCAAAGCAACCCCTATCAACCACGTATAGCAAATGAGGAAGAATCTGGAGTGGGAATGTTTATTGCAAGTCATACTATTGTCGTTTTCATAATTTGGAATTTTATTGCTTCCAAGTGGATCGAAGCAAGCAAACGGTTTGGTTATCCTCTACTCGTGTGATTTTATGATAGTAGGTATGTGTAGAAACATTATCAGGAGCCGTTACTATAATGATATCATCGCCCCAGGTTGTTTCCTTATTGAAGTTAATCTCCAGACTCGATAAATAAAAATGTTGAATAATATCCCGGGGTAAACCATTCAGAGCCCATTTAACATAATTGACATTGTTGGTGTGTTGGTATACATCGATCTCGCTATAGTGGACCGTATGCTGGTACTGGGTCGGGTTGATGAGTGTAAATTCTAGTTTATCAGGTGGAGGAAGTAATTCTTCTCCTAATTGTATGGGACGAAGAGGTTCCAATACTTTTTCCATAGGCACCGGACGCTTTTTATTAATATCAATCGTAAGCCATGAACTGGATCCTACACCCAATACTTTTTGTTCCTGGTTATACCAGCGGAACTGTCGAAAGGCTTGAAACGTATCCCTCCCAGATGGATACGTCTGTACATATAACCAATCCCGCCCATTTACCCATCCATAGAATTCCAAACGCATGCGGAATAAAACCCAGCCGAATCCACGCTCTAACATGCTATCCAAACCTAAATCCAAAAAGTCAGCTTGGTAGGTGGCGGCTTCTTGAAGATAATTGCATAACTGCGGAGGAGAAAGACGATGATTAAGATCCAAGTCAAAAATCCGTATGGGTATGCTTTGGATTAGTCCTTCCTCATGTGGATTTACATGCGCTGGAGGAGAGATCGTGGGTAGTTTAGGATTTTGTGTACACATAGTCAGAAGATAGTAAGAGAACGGGATTATGACAACTTCTTCATGATTGCCTAGGTTCGATTTTGTGTGTAGAATAGGTGCCCGGTATTAAAACGGTTTTATACTGATACAATGAATGATTCGAACGAACATACATAAGTAGACTTTCTGACTGAATCAACAAATTAGGGGCGAATTTTGTACAGATTTTATTGGTTTTTCCTAATAGGACTAGTGATAGACTCAATCAAGCGTAAGCATATATAGTTAGACAACTTGTCTCTACTAGTTCATTGAAAAAATGTATGGGGTGTCGTTTAATGTAGGCTCCCACTTATTTTTATGCAATAACCCACCCAACTTCAAGAATAGTAAACCCGAAACAAAAATCGCATCCTCGACGAATTAGGGTGCGAATTTTGGGCAATTTTTATGTTTTTTAAGATACTTGGGGTAGTGA
>CAYPZJ010000112.1:7873-12869 GCA_964414635.1 uncultured Spirochaetia bacterium | reverse complement strand
ACCACGATTGAAAAAGCCTATATAATTACTATTTGCATTTTATTGAAGAGAAACAGGTATTCGTAAATACTGTTTGAAAGAACAGGAGGGCTGTATTTGAATACAAAATGGAAAAGGTGTGGTCAGATTCGTTTTACCCTGCATCGAATTGAATGGAGGGACTATTTTTTTATAAAATTTATATTCAACCCTTTTCTGAATAGCTTATCGCTAGCATTTTTATAGTTATCAAGAATGAGTGGAGACCCAACAATGATAATTAGGCATTTCATAATTACTTGTTCCATCTTAATAGCAGGATTAACTACGCAAGCAAATATGAGTTTCGCAGAACCCATCAAAAGCAAAGAAATTGAGTCTTTGGACACAAGTGAGTCTGTATTATCCTTAGATAATCAAAAGAAATGGGGTATTACTCAATTACGGTTAAACACTCGTGTTGGGGGGGGAGTTTCTATAACACCGAAATTGGATTCGATCGGTGATATGGGTTTTCATGTAGGACTTGGAATGCATATTCCTTTCCATCGATTGTTTGGAATGACAGTGGCAGTTGCTTTCCAACATAATCAGCTGGGTTTGCTATCAACTAATGATGAAGCTATCAAATTGGCTACTCAAAACTTGCTCATCCCATTTGCATTTCGTTTGAGCCTACCGGTTTCTGTTGTAACACCCTATCTTTCTATCGGTGGACAATTTAACTATGGTATCCAATCTTTTTATCGACAGACAGGGCGTGATGTTGCAATTCAGACGCGAGTTGATTATTCGAATCACTTAAATCGCTATAATTGGGGATTATACGGAGAAGTGGGGATTGAAATAACAACAAAATTAGGTTCCATTGCTTTTGGTGTGAATTATATCCATAATTTTACACATACGCTCGATGCACTACCTACTATAGAACTACAAGATACCAATGGGAATCCCACACACTTGAATCAGATCATGGTTACAGTAGGGTATAACTATTATATAGATTTAAAAAGGTCAACGAAACCAGATGTGATCGTTCCAGAAAACGGGGATGAAATTACACAAAGCCAATCTTCTGTTGGGTTACCACCTATAGAAATCCCACATGCTAAAGATGTATTCCCAACACCTAATTTGTCGAGTGACCGCACAACAATTTATACAAATCTACTGCACACAAAACCGCTTGTGATTTCTGTTGAAAACATTGAATATACACAAACAGAACGGGTTAGCATATTTATACGACATCATACGGGAGCACTGATATGCACGTATTCTGGACAAAAACTTGCGGAAATTCAGTGGGATGGTACAGATGAGACTGGAAATATGGCTGATTTACCTGTTGGAACACCCATCTTAATCCAAGTAGCAGTACGCTATTTAAACTATGAGGGTGAATTGACTAGTGAACAGCAGGAAGTCATGCTTGAATACTACGAACCCAAAAATAAAACCATCACACTTGAACCACTTCGCCCATCCATAACAGACCCCGTAGAAATAGATCTGGAGCAACAGCGATTGCAAGCGTTACTTCAGGCAGTGAAAGATAACCCTCCGCAAATTCGTTTAGTATCCGAAAATTTTTCGCCAGATGGGGATGGAGCGAATGATATGCTCATGTTTGAGGTAAACCCATTACATGATGGGCTGGAAAAGGTAATTTCCATTGAGGTTCGTGATGGTGATTGTTTGTTGACCAGAATAAATCGCCGAGGAAATGATATTTTATTTATGTGGGATGGTAAGATACAGGGAAATCAGGTGTTATTTCGTTCCAATTCTACACTGACGTTAAGTGGATCAATCTTCTATCCGGAATGTGATGAAACCGTTGAAATTTCAAGCAAGATAATTAAGGTAGGTGGTTGTCTTTATCAGATTAGGCAAGGGGATCGTTTATATTTAACTGGTGTTGTAGAATTGCATCCCGATTCATCCTCTTTTTCTTTAGCATTGAATACGATTCAAGATCTGGTAGAAGGTGGTTTCAACTATCCAATTGGCTTCCCCTTAACGGTAAAAGTATTCTCCAATAATTCTTCCTATTTAAAGGTGATTGGTATAGTAGAAGATACTCTGCTGGAAGTGATTGAAAAATATGGGCGATCCCCCGTAGATCTCACACTTAATAATTTTCCCCGTTCGGCTTTTCAACTGTCCAATTTGAATCATACGTGTCCTATCTTGGTACAAATCTTGATGCCAGTAAAATAAATATTGATTTATGCCTTTCGAAAAGAACATCCAGCAGGTATGACATCTATGGTATTCACACAGCATTCGGAATGCATGGTTATGAAAAGGCTGATATTTTTGTTTTTTTTGACAGTTTTATATAGAATTAATCCAATTTTAATAAAAAAAGACTATTTTGTGAGAGAGAGAAAGTATGGTTTCTTGGTGATTAAGGTGCGTAAACCGGGCTTCATAATTTTTGTTCAAGATAGTTGGAAACCTGCTTAGAACTGCAATTGTATATTCAATATTTATGGAAAAGATGAACTAGACCCGAACGCAATGGGGAACGTAACGGAGTTAAATATGATCCACTTGAGAAGAAAATGGACTATCTATATCCGGGTATTACTATCTGTTTTTTTGTTTTTTCAACTTATTGGAGGGGGATTTCTTAGCTGTAACCCTCCCATGATGTTTCATGAGATTACGGAACCTCCTATCCCCGAGTTATCCATTCCATGTAGTACAGAACAGGATAACCCTGTTTATTTTGAGGAACCAGAACTAAGCCTAAGTTGGAATCATGTTTATGGTGCGAAATATTATGAGATTATTTTAGACCATACCGTCTATACTATCGATACTGTTCCTCAGCAGTATTCAATGGATGATGCAGAATCGGGTGTTGTTATTCCAGTGTGGGAGGTTCTGAGTATAGGGGATGTTCATTCGATTGGAGTCCGAGCGAAAAACGAATATCAGATGGAAATGCGAGATCCTTGTTTTTTCCGCTTAGCAGATCCCACACCATCCTTGATTACACCGAGCTTTGAAGTTTGTGGCAATTTAGTTTCTTTTGATTTTGATGGATTAGAAGGAGTTTCATACGAACTGACAATATATGATGATGATTCAAAAAGTAATGTAATAGATTCATTTACCGATGCGGACTTCACTTTGAGTGGATCAACTCGTTCTTTGGTTCTCACTCTTGAACAAGGAAATTTTTATTGGGAAGTACAGGCTGTTGGGTTTGATACGGGTTTTTCAAGTGGTCAAAATGTATCTGTATTCACACCCCCTGAAACCCCAACAGGTTTAAGTGCAGATTCCACATTGGCAGGTGGAGGCATTAATGAGTGGGTTGTTACGTTTGTATGGGATGATGTGAATTATGGTATGTATGAGGTAGAAGTTGATTCTGGTGCAGGTTATAGCCCAGACGATATATCTATCTCGGGAAGTTCCGCATTCTGGACCGCATATTCAGCAGATGAGATTTCCTGGCGCGTACGTCATAATAATGGAATCTGTGACGCGAGTGAGTGGGTAACGGCAACATATACGTTGATACCACGTCCGATTGTCCCAGAAAATTTTTCAGGGGATGGTTGGATATGTATAGGGGATATGATTACCGTTCAATGGGATGATGCGGGGTATGGGGATTATATAATTGAAATGGATGATGATCCAGGAATGGGAACAAATTATGTTCCTTTTTTAAACCGGAGTTCAGATGGAATCCCAGGGCTTTTAAGTGAAACATTTACTCCTAGTGATTTGGGTGAATTTTCATTCCGTATAAAACATCAACATCCTCCCTATGAAGATTCCGATTGGAGTGTCTTTGATTTTACAGTAAATGACTATCCAACAGATCCTGTTGCGAGTGTTGGAACACATTGTATATCAGATAGCTTGGCAACGATAGATTTTCTAGTTGGTACGGGTAGTGAAGTATCATCCATTATGTTAAATGGAGTTATGGGAGTAGTAACAGGGGATAGTGCATCCGTTGATCTTACAGGTTTTCCAGCTGGATCGTTTGATTGGGAGATTACACGTACACATGGGAGTTGTTCTGATACATTCACCCATCCCATGACAATTCATCCTGAACCTACAAACCCAACTTTGCCCAGCATAGTTAGTGATATTTGTGATAGCCAGAATTCGGATGTGATTAGTTGGACATCTGTTGTTGGACAATCCTATCGGGTTGAATATTTTAATGGATCCAGCTGGGAACTTTTGTTAGATGATGTTGCTGGTGTGAATAGTTCACAGAAAATCAATGCTACTACGGTATCAGGAGCGCGTTTTCGTATAAGTACAAAGGAAAATGATTGTTGGTCAACCTCATACGCATATACCAATTTTTTTGATGTTATTAGTTTGAAATCGGCTACTCCAGAAGTTACCCCTGTTACTGCTTGTTTGGGGGATCCCTTCACTTTGAATTGGAATGGTGATGCGAACACGGATTATCATATCCAAATAAAAACAAGTACGGATGCTTGGACCACAATTACCTGGGAGAATTCAAATTTAGGTGGACCTGGAGTAACTACAGCAAACATCAATCCTGGACTCCCCGTTGGAACGTATGATTGGAGAGCGCAAACAAATGATAGTTGTGGTGCTGGTTGGTCCACTATTGAAGGTTCGAGTGTAATAACGGATAATGCAGGTGCGGATCCTGATCCTGGAAACATAAATATATGTAATGGTGAAGCAGCCCTTTTATCCTGGACCAATGCTACAGGTAGTAGCTATACACTTCAAATAAAAACTGATTCGGACACCTGGGCAACTACTGTTTGGGAATCGACAGGTGAAACAGGTCTATCTGCCTTATCTGGCTTGTTAAGCACAGGTGTATATAACTGGCGCTTGATTGCGGAGGATCCCTGCAACAATGGGTGGCATGAATCACCTGCATCTATAATCGTTTTGGAGACCACTGATGCAAGTGGTCTAATTCCAACTGGCGATCTATGTGAGGGAGCAGTTGCGGAGTTGGATTGGACGGTTGTGGGCGGTC
>CAYPZJ010000112.1:0-7773 GCA_964414635.1 uncultured Spirochaetia bacterium | reverse complement strand
CGGACGGGTCGGATACGACGCCGACGTTGGAATGGAATGCGTCTTCGGATGCGACGAGTTATGAGGTATTTGTAGGCGCTTGTGGTTCGGAGGTATCGGTAGGTACGACTGCTTCTACGGATTTTACATTGACGGCGCCGCTTAGCAATGGGGATTATTGTTTTTATGTTGAGGCATTGAACGATGATGGGTCGACGAGTTGTGGTCCGATCACGAGCACTAGTGATCCGTTCACGATTTGCGTGCCGCTTGCTTCTCCAGTCAACCTGCAACCGGATAATAGTGTTTGTGAGAGTGCGACAGCCACCTTTAGTTGGGATAGTGTTACGGATGCGGTTGGATATGAATATTATTTGGGAACGGGTTCTGGTGTGGATGATATAGTTTCGTTTTCGGAAACGGGCTCGACCACGACGACGTTTGATTTGACGGGTCGATTGGGTCAGACGCTGTGGTTTGGAGTACGAGCGAAGGATGGGACGGATTGTTGGGGATCCTTTACGCATGAGGATTTCGTGGTATCGAATCCAGCGACGCCGGGTACGCCGAGTCCAGTTGATAGCGGGTCGACGTGTGGCTTGGGAGTTGTGACGTTTAGTTGGGGAGCGGTAGGCGGAGCGCTTGGGTATGAATATCGTATTGATACGGTGCAATATGGGGATACATTGGCTACGAATGTAGTTGGTGGAGGTACAACGGATTTTACGTTTGATGTGAGTGTTTATGTGGGCTCATCGCTGTATTGGGGAGTGCGGACGCAGGATGCAGGCGGTTGCTGGGGTGCTTGGTCTGATTGGGATGTTTCAGTGATTGATCCGTATGAGGTGACTTCGATTGATCCGATTGGATCAGGTTGTTCTGGTGACACGCCGACGGTGACGTGGAGTGGTAATGATCCAGGCAATCAATATGAAGTGGAATTATTACTTAGTGGGGTCCCGCAGGGCAGTACGGTTGTGACGGGGTTGACGACAACGTTTGGATCGTTAGGCACAGGAGATTATGATGTACGTGTGCGTCCAGCGGATAGTTGCAACACGGGTTGGCAGTATGAAGGTGGATTCACGCTTTATGCCATTCCAGTGAATCCAGCGATAGTTGGGGCGGTTGATTTGTGTAACAGCGTGACGTCGACGATTACGTGGGATACGAGTGGTGGAGACAGTTTTGAAGTGGAGTTTTATGATGGTTCGGCATGGTCGAGTGTGGTGCCGGGAGTTGGTACGGCTAGTCAGTCGGGGTTGGCTGATGGAAGCGCTTATCGTTGGCGATTGCGCACGACGAAAGACGGTTGTGCTGCGTCGAGTTGGGAAGAAGCGGGTCCGTTTTCGGTTACGACGGTGACGGATGCGGCTGGTTTGACGGTAGGCGATCTATGTGAGGGAGCAGTTGCGGAGTTGGATTGGACGGTTGTGGGCGGTCACACGTATGATGTGTTTGTCTCGACGAATACGGATTTGAATACGACGGGTGATACTGCCTTGGGTTTGAGTACGCCGCTTGCGACGCATGGAGGCTTGAGTTCTGGGACGTATTATTGGAAGGTGTTGGCTCATAATGGGAGTTGCGATGGCACGCTGGTTGTTTCAGCGCCGTTTGTTGTGACGGGTTTGCCTACGACGCCGAGTCTTGATCCGGTGACGAGTATTTGTGAAGGGTCGAATGCGGTTTTGCATTGGACGAGTGCCGCAGGCGAGGATTATTTGGTAGAGTTTTTGGATAGTAGTGGAGGCGCTACGGTTGTTGAGAATTGGGTATCGGGTATTGATACGGCGACGGTTGCAGCGCCAGGGGTTGATACGGATTATTCGTGGCGGCTTACCGCACGGGATACGGCATCGCAGTGTGAGGCGAGCAGCAGTGAGACGAGCGGGTTGTTTAGTGTGTTGGGTATACCTGGAGCGTTTACGGTAGTGGATGAGCCGGACGGGTCGGATACGACGCCGACGTTGGAATGGAATGCGTCTTCGGATGCGACTGAATATGAATTGCGCGTGTATACAACCACCGATTGTTCAGGTGCTACAACGCAGACTTTTTCGACAACGGGTACATCTCGTACGATTAACGTGCTTACAGATGGAAGTTATAGTTTTCATGTAGTTGCATCAAACACGTCGGGTGGCACATCATGTGATACCACATCTGACTGTGACGCTTTTACGATTACAACTTGTACACCACCATCAACTCCAATGAATCTAACTATGTGTTCAACGGGGGATTTACCCATTTCTTGTTATGGGGGAGGAACAACACGATCATTACTTAGCGGAAATATTATATGGGATGAACAAACTACGATTCAGTGGGATACAGTTACTGGAGCAACTGGCTATCGAATATACTTTGATACAATTGATCCTCCAACGGGTTGCTATTATGATGTAGGTATGGTATCAGAGTATACGTTTAATCCAGGTGATAATACAGAATTAACGGGAGCATCCTGTCCAGGTCAAATGTATTATATAGCGGTTGCAGCATTTAATTCTGGAGGATCCTGCATTAGTTCACCAACATCTAACTTAACAGTAACGTCGTTGGCACCTCAATCAACACCAATATCTAATTCTGATCTGGTATCAGGCGATGTTATTATTAACGAGTATTTGATTGATGCTGATTCCGACCAAAATGGAGAATATTTGGAACTATTCAATACACTGGATGTTCCAATCGATATAGCAGGTTTGCAGTTATGGTACAATAACGATGTTAGTTGTTCGGGTAGTGAAACAAGAACGACAACTATTCCCGCAACGAATATTCAAGGAAAATCTTCTATAATTCCTCCTCGAGGCACCATTGTTATAATGCGTAAATATGGTGGAATCGGGACAAATTGTTCCATTGCCAGCAATCTTCCGTCCTCTGAAACGAGTGGTATTTTTGGATTTGGTGGGGTACGTTGGTATCAAAATTCAGATCCCAATGATGGACGAATCTTTATTGATAATGATGATGCGATGGTTAACTCGGACGGATGTTTGCGATTGTATCGAGCAGCCAGTCAAGTCGATTTATTAGACTCACAAACCTACAACAGTCCAGCAAATTGTGAACCATTAACACGAAAACCTGCGACTCTTCCAACTTCAGGGAATTGTTTCAATCCCTATTCAAGTATGACTTCTGGCTCAACGACACAGCCAGGTGTGATCTATACAGGACCTCCTCCTTGCTTAACTCCAACGGTTACATTTAGTCCATCGGATGGAGGAACAATTGCACTTGATGGTGATATTACCTTAACCTTTTCATCTGCAATGGAAGTACCAACGTGTTGTGGTTCATCCAATATATTTTATGTATATCCTGATTCCGCCAATTGGTCCTATTCAACCAGTGACAATATTAATTACACATTATCTCACAGTGGTGATCTAACCGATACAACCGTCTATCATATTGAAATCGATACTTCGTTTTCAACGATTTGTGGTGGGGGTATCCCATTAGGTGCAGGATGCTCTAACTGTACCGGTTACGATGTGACAGCAGAAGCAGGAGCGGCGCTAGCAACAGAATTGTTTATTTCTGAGTATGGTGAAGGAAGTAGCTTTAATAAATGGGTGGAAATTTACAATGGAACGGGATCTGCTGTTAATCTAGCAAACTACGCTATTTGGAGAATTTCTAATGGAGGCTCTTGGTTTGAAGCTTCTTATGGTCTAAGCGGAACTCTGAATGATGGTGATACCTTTGTGATCTGTAATGGTAGCCATTCCCAACTAGGAAGCTGTGATGATACAACTGGTGTCTTATCACACAATGGTGATGACGCCATAGGATTAGCGAAATCAGGTGTATTAATCGATGCAGTTGGGGAAGATGGTGCTGATCCCGGTACAGGTTGGGATGTGTGTGGGATATCCAATGCAACTGCAGATAATACACTTGTAAGGAAAAGTAGTGTCGCATCTCCTAACACAAATTGGGCACAGTCATCTGCTGTTGCTACCTGTGAATGGGATGTATACGCACAAGACACATTTACCTATATGGGATCACATACTTTTGCACCCTAAAGGACAAGATTAATGAAGCTGGGAATATTTTTATTGGGTGGACTCATAATACTAAGTCTATCTGGTGTACCAGTCTACGCTGAGATGCCCCTAGATTACGTATATCACCATAGATCCATCGCTATCGAAGCTAAAATCGGAGCCGTGAATACTTTTGCTGATGAAGCATCTGCAAAGCGACGAGCCGGATTATTAGGAGGACTCGGTATTAAAAAACCTATCCTTTCATTCCTTTCTGTTACTGGAAGCATTTTATACAGCCAACATCAATTCAATTATAAAAATGAAATTTTCAACCAATCCTATTATCGATCTCATAATCTGACGTTTCCTATCACGGTACGACTAAATAATCCAGGTTATTATGCCGGTCCTTTTCTGGGTCTTGGGATTGAACCAATTATTACACTATCAGGATTTACAAAAGAAGCGGATCCATACTATAATGAATATATTCAGACCGAATTTCAAGACGAACTCCAGCCTTTTAATTTCGGTTTGGTGGCTGAAGGGGGAATTGAATTCCATGCACCTTTTGGTACGGTAGTAATGTACACGATGTTTACTTATTACCTCAAACCAGAAATTAAGCAATTCCCTCTTACAAATGATTCGGTGGGATTGTTTCAACTTTCCTTTATTCTATGTTACCAATATGATATTGTTTTTATTCAACCCAAACCAGGATCGAATATACAGAATAAAGAAAAATAAGGGGAAAGTAGATTGCTATAGGTTTGAATCCTATGGTCTCTTTTTGCTTTGTGGTTGGTTATAGCGTTTGAATGTGTCGTAGTATTTATCCGGGGATCCTAAATCAAATCGTTCTCCATCAATACAATATCCCAGCAATTCTTCTTCCTGTCTCAATTGATTTAGTGCTGGAGTAAGCTGAAATAATCCTTGTTCTCGCAAGTTATGGGACACCTGCTCTTCCAGAATCTCCAGCACTCGTGGAAACAAAATATACAAACCAAAAAACGAAAGGAAACAATCGTTTTCTATTCCTTCCACCGCTAAATGATGATGTGCATATTCCCAATTCGGTTTCTCTGTTGCTTCGGTAATATGTAACAGGGTATGAGGGATTTCCCATTTTCCCGCCACAACTCCATATTTGCGAATATCATCACGACCGGTTTCCTTCAAACCAACTATATTTTTTCTGAATTGCTCATATTGATCCATTAGCTGTTGTGTGCACGATCCTTCCTTAGCACGAAAAAGATGATCCCCAAGCATAAGAAGAAAAGGCTCATCTTTAATCCAGTCCTTTGCACATAACACAGCATGACCAAATCCATCTTGTATGGGTTGGTGGATAAAGGTAATTCGATGACTCCATTCCTGAATCTGTTCATTATATAGTTGATCCTCTCTAGATAACTGATTATATCCTTCGATAGGCGGGGGGATACAGAAAAAAGATTCAAACAATTCTTGATCACTGGGTTGAATAATGATTGCAATGTCTTCTATACCTGCTCGGATTAATTCTTCTAGGTTTGCAAGAATGGCAGGTTTGGTTTTACCATCTTGATCAATAACAGGTAAAAACTCCATTTTTAATGCTTTGGAGGCTGGAAAATGATGGGCACCAAATCCTGCAGCGGGAATAATCGCTTTCCGAATTCGTTTAGCCGCCTGGATGGTTAAGCTCAAACACGTCATTCCAAGATCTGCTTCGATTATCGCTATGGCACGTTTTTGGCTTTCTTCATCTCGCATCAATAACTGTGCAGAACCATCACCTTGTGATCCAACACCTTTGCCTCCAAGTATGTAGGGTTGAATCGGTTCATATGCAAGCAGTGTATGCAAAATTGGTGCGCTTAATTCTTCGGGACAGGCTGGTTGTAGGTATGCATCAAATTGTTTTTGTGCTTCCGTCATCAGGTGTCCCAATTGTTCTGTAGCACCTGAATCGATTGCTTGGATTGCTTGGTGGGTAATACGCTTACTTATGGGTCCCAGATATTGTTGTACACATTTATGTAAATCACTTTGGGCAAAGGGAAATGCTTGATTCAACTGTGCAAGTATCTTTTTCGTATCCTTCCCAGCGTGTAAATCTACTATAACATAGTACAGATCCTTTTTGACTTTTATTTCCCTAACATCTAAGCGATCCCCATCGAAAGTCATTAAAACAGGTCGAATTCCATACGCGCATCCCTGATCCATTCTACCACAACGTGATGGTGTGGTGATTTCACCTAAATAGGCAAATTCCATTTCCCCTCGTGTAGTCATTTTAAGGTCATAGATTCGATTAAACGCGCGCGCAGTTAGAACGCAAATCGCAGCGGAGCTGGAAAGTCCCTTTTGGATCGGCAAATCAGTTTTGTAATTATGAATCTTTAAACCTCGAACACGATAATGTGTTAATACCTGATAGGCGACTCCAGCAATATAGCTATAAAACCCACCGCATTCTGCAACTTCCAATAAGGAATCACAATTCATGGGAATATCGAGATTCGGTTGATCTAGAATATGCGTACGAACAATCAAGCGATTTGGGTGGGGTTGCACGTTAGCATATATGCCTTGGTTGGTACCAGAGATTATAGTGTATCCTTTTTCCAATTCCCCATTGATCCGCCTATAATGACCTGCCCAATCCGTATGTTCACCGAATAAGCAAATTCGACCTGGTACAAATAAGTCCATGATAGCTCCTTAAAGTAAACCTTGTAGCATACGATTCTTTTCCCCAGTATAGAGCGAATGATTTATGTTCCAATTCAGCCAACCATGCTTCCCAAATCGAACTATCTGTTATTTCTCTTCTATAAACAAAACATTTGCTAAATCCGATTCGACTCCACCCAGTCCCAATGTTGTGCAATAATCACCAAGCTCTTCTTTTTGTAGCAAACTAATCTGCCATAATAAACTGTCCAAATGAATCATGGTGATTTGGGTTTGCAAATGCTGATTGATTTGATGTAGAATACTAGACCAAAAATTCTGAATCGCTTTATCAGAAAGGATTAAACTAGTCAAGCGAGCTGTCGTCTGTCTAATCCGGGAATCCACAGGTATGGGGATCGTTGAAAAATCCAATCCTGAAACCTGTTCCATCAATAAATGTACCCCTAAACATTTCAGAGCAAACACGATGGTTTTATCGGTTGGATTTTGTTTCATCGTTTGAGCAAGTTGGTTCCAGATATATGGGATTGATGGGATGTTATTTGATTTTGTATCATTATTCACTAATTCCTGGAATAATCTACTGGAGCAAAACCGATGTACCCGTTTGATTTTATTTTTGGGTAAGCGCTCGAATTTGTAAAAATCAAGAAAACACGCTTGGATTAAGGTAAGGGGGGAATTCAACGGTAAGTTTGCTAAATAATTACTTAAAGGTAACCAGTATCCTTCTTCCGCTCTACCTTTAAGTTGATATGCGTTTAATCCCATCATGATATAAATTACTTGCCATATATGATTCGCAAACCGATGCTTAATGGAGTTAAAATAGCGCCATTCCGGTTCATATTGGACAATACGATTCCAAATCGAAAATGGGATTTCCTGTAAAATATCAATGATAGCATGGTTATAAGAATAGTGCATGATTGCAATATAATAGATGCCATGATGAAAAGCGACTCATACTCGACGTGTTATCATACGTTTAAAAGGGTGTCGGCTAGTTCAATGGGTGCGAATTTTGGGTAATTTTTATGTTTTTTAAGATACTTGGGGTAGTGACCAATTTAATCTTCGTGGG
>CAYPZJ010000111.1:0-12919 GCA_964414635.1 uncultured Spirochaetia bacterium | reverse complement strand
TCGTAATAATAGGATGGAACAGCATTTAATCATCAACAGGAATCTACCATTTTTTTAAATTCGCACCCAACAAACATAACAATTGTAAAACAGTGCGATTTTTGTTTCGGGTTTATTATTCTTAAACTTGGATTTCTAATTATCACTTTTACATCGCAACCTAAAGAGGATGCGGTTGCAAGGAAGGAATTCGAAGCGGTACCCTTTAGGGAACTGTGACAGTAAGTGATGTAGGTATATCCTTGTTGTTGTGTAAACAAAAGGAGTCCTGAAGTAAGATAACTCGTGATTCATCATAGGTTTCTAAATAAAGAGTACCAACGTAATCTTATTTCTTCACGGCTTTGGCAGCTGAAACGATTTCAATCAATTCATTTGTGATCTTTGCCTGGCGAGTTCGGTTGTAGGTTTTCTTTAATTCCCGAATCACATCGGTTGCAGCATCGGTGGCTTGTTTCATGGCTACGCGACGGACGATATTTTCAGAAACAATATTCATCTTGCGTGCAAGAAATAACATCGCTTGAAGTAATTGAGGAAACAGCACTTCCAATCCCAAATCCGATTCCGGTTCCAAATCAGCGATTTCGGGTTTTTCTACTTCTGGTGCACTGCTTGTTTGGATAGTTGTAACAGATGGAGCATCTGCTAAGGATTGTAACTCATCTTTTAGTTCGGTAATACTTTCCATAACAGGTAATGGAAGAATACGACGGATAAGAGGTTTCTGAACGGATACTGAGTAATAATGACGGTAAACCATGTAGATTTCATCATACGTATCGTCAAAATACCCAGGGATAAGTGTTTCGGTTACCAAGGTTTGTTCAAAGGATGGATCATGCTCATCTAAATCCGTGAAAGAATGCTCATAGTTCCGTCGGGTATGCCGTAATTGTTGAACCGCTTTCTTACCAATTGGTAGCCAGCTAACCTGTTTCCCTGCTTCAATCAATTCTGTTTCATATTGAAATGCAGTTTCCAAGATTCCTGAATTAAACCCTCCACATAATCCTCGGTCACTGCTGAGTACAATGAGTAGTACCTGCTTCGGATCCTGCTTCCCTTCCAAAAACAACCGATTGGATACTGTACCAGGATAATGATAAGAGGTGAATAATAAATCAACCGCCAGTTGATATAACGAATCCCGATAGGGACGGGTTTCCAGATAGGCATCCGTAGATTTTTTTATCTTAGATGTCGCTACCTTCTCCATGGTATTTGTTATTTTTCGGATGTTTTGGGTCGCGTCGATCCGCTTTCGTAAATCCCGTAAATTTGCCATAGATTACCCTTACTGTTTTCAGCATTCCTAATTGTTGATTCGTATAAAGAACCATCCCGATCAGAAAGTTATTTGATCCCCTTCTCTCGACGAAATTGATCAATATAGTTTTTTGTAATCTCTTTTAATTTTGCATCATCATATAGCTGTTTTGTTTCTTGAATATGTTTAAGCACCTCGGGATGATCAGTCTTTAGATGTTCGATAAACTCGGTTTCAAATCGGGCAATATAATCTAAAGGAAAAGTATCCAATAACCCGCTTGTACCTGCAATAATAATAACCACTTGTTCTTCCACGGGAACAGGGCGGAATTTGTTCTGTTTTAATATTTCTACTAGACGATAACCCCGATCTAATTGGCGCTGGGTTACCTTATCCAATTCCGTACCTAATTGGGCAAATGCTTCCAATTCTCGAAAGGCTGCTAAATCCAGCCGTAATGATCCAGCAACCTTTTTCATAGCCGGAATCTGGGCTTTTCCCCCAACACGAGAAACCGATATTCCAACATCCACAGCGGGGCGCTGTCCTGCTGCGAATAAATTAGGTAGCAAATAGATCTGCCCATCGGTTATTGAAATCACATTGGTTGGAATATAGGCGGATACTTCTCCCTCCTGAGTTTCAATAATTGGTAAGGCTGTCATGCTTCCACCACCATGTTCCTCGTTTAGACGAGCAGCCCGTTCTAGCAACCTCGAATGAAGATAAAACACATCCCCCGGATATGCTTCCCGTCCTGGAGGACGGTTTAACAATAAAGAAAGCTGACGGTAGGCATTGGCATGCTTGGATAAATCATCATAAATGCATAACGTGTCCTTCCCCTCTTTAAACATAAAATACTCTGCCATCGCCGCACCCGAATAAGGCGCTATGTACTGTAATGGGGCGGGTTCGGATGCGGAAGCGGAAACAACGATGGTATATTCCATTGCACCGGCTTCTTTCAACCGTTCGATAATTCCAACCACATCCGCCGTTTTTTGACCGATGGCTACATAAATACAAATAACATCCTTCCCTTTTTGATTAAGGATGGTATCAATTGCAATTACCGTTTTTCCGGTTGATCGGTCACCAATGATAAGTTCGCGCTGCCCCCTACCTATAGGGATCATGGAATCGATCGCCTTAATCCCCGTTTGGAGAGGAACATCTACAGGTTTTCGTGCAGCAATACCGGACGCTTTCCGCTCTACAGGCCATGATTTATCGGTGTTAATGGGTCCTTTATTATCCAATGGATTTCCGATGGGATCAACAACCCGACCGATAAGTGCATCCCCACAGGGTACTGATAACAAATATTTGAGCCGCTTAACCTGAAATCCTTCCTTTATCTCTAAAAACTCACCTAAAATAATAATCCCAACCGAATCCTCTTCTAAATTAAATGCAACTCCCTGAATACCATTCTCAAACTCAACCATTTCCTGCGCCATGATATTGCGTAATCCATACGCACGGGCAATACCATCCCCCACTTCCAGAACAATCCCCACTTCCTCCATCTCAATTTTATCTTCGTATCCTTCGATTTGCTTCTTGATAATCGACGATATTTCATCGGCTTTCAGATTCATCATAATTATGCATCTCCCAATTTGGATTCGCTAATATACGTATTAATATTTTTAAGCTCCCGTGCTACGGATAAATCATACAATTCGGTTTCGCTTTTAATCACAATTCCACCAATTAATGATGGATCAATTTTGTTACGCAGTAATACATCCTCATGTATTTTTGCTTTAATCTTTTCTCCTAAGACAGTTAAAACATCCTCGGGAATGGGAACCGCACTATAAATTTTTACCAGTTGTTGTTTTTTATAATCATCATAAAACTGGAGGAAGTATCGCCAGATATTGGGAATAAAAAACTGTCGGTGTCGGTCAACTAATAAGCATAGAAAATTAATAAAGATGGTGGAGAAATGATTCGCAAAAATCGCTCGGATCAAACTGTGTTTGTTTTCATTTTTTATAATCGGAGCAAATAGGAATTCTGGAAAATGGGTAACACTTTCCCATAATTCCATAAACACTTCAAATTCCTGCTTAACTTGATCCACCACATCCTGATCTTTGGCGATTTCAAACAACGCCTCAGAATAAATATTTCCCACCTCGTTTCCTAGCATAGCAACCCCTTAATTCATAGCCTCATATTGTTTGATCGCTTCATCTATCAATCTATGATGATCTTCTGGAGTAAGGGTATGGGTGGTCACATCCCGAGCCAATTTAGCAGACAAACGGAGTAATTGATCCCGGATGGATTCGATGGACTTTTGTTTCTCCAGTTCGATTTCCCGCTGAGCGGTTTCCACTAGCTGTTTTGCTTCCTTTTCTGCTTGGGCAATGATTTCATCGTGGGTAATCCGAGCGCGTTCGGTGCTTTTTTCTACGATGGTCTTTGCTTCTTCCTCCGCTTCCGTAACCAACACCTTTTGCTTTTCCAGCAATTCTTCCGCTTCTTTGCGCATTCGCTCTGCATCGTCCAATTCCTGGCGGACCAGCTCCCGTTTCCGATCTAGCATTCCAATAAAAGGTTTCCAAGCAAATTTAATCAGAACGAGAATGGCTATCACAAACGAAATCCCAATAAGCACTGCCATCAGGGTTTCTATCTGATGGGTGTTTGTCCAGTCAATTTGTAATAGAATCATATACGTTCCTTGTCATGGTTACCGACTTTTGGAAAGCGCCGATTGCAATTCTTGATCGGAGAGCGAACGAGATAATTTCAATTCAAGCACCTTCCGAGTAAGGAGCATGGCAATAGCAATGGCTTCCTGTTCCACTTCCGCCATGGCTGCTTGTCTTTTTTGCTCCAATTCATTTTGTGCTTGTTCCACCTGTTGATTGGCTTTCTGTTTGGATTCCGCAATCATTTGGTTTCGTACGTTTAATGCCTCATCTCGCTCTTTTTTCACTCGTTCGTTGCTTCGAATCCGCGCATCATCGATCAGGGCTTCTTGCTTTGCTTTTACCGATTCAATATCCTTCTGTATTTGTTCTGCTCGTTCGGTATCCTGCTTCACTTGATCGGATCGACGAGCCATTCCTTCAACAATGGGTTTCCATCCAAATCGCCAGAGGATAAAAAACGTCAATCCAAATGTGACAAACATCCAAATTGCCGTCCCGATGTTGAAAAAGAAAATTGACTCTGGATTAGTAAAAACTTCCACGGTAACCTACCTTCGTGTAATATACCCAGAACAAACGCAAAACGGAGTCATGATAGTCGCTCGCATCCTATCCCACATGACTCGAAGCAATATTCAGTATCTCTTTGATTGTTTCTTTTTCCATTATCCCATCAAACGTACCCACTGCCATAGGGGGAAACACGAATGCTAATGCAATAATGATAATCGCCAATCCTTCTACCAACGCCATCACAATAAAAAACATCCCACGAATGTTGTTAATCTGTTCGGGTTGACGAGCAATACCTAATACTACCCCATTCCCCACAATACCAAGCCCCACACCTGCTCCTACTACCGCTAATCCTGCCATAATGGTAGTACCAGCGTAAACAAGTCCTACAAACAATCCTGGATCCAT
The DNA here is from genome assembly GCA_964414635.1 of uncultured Spirochaetia bacterium. Classification (GTDB taxonomy): domain Bacteria; phylum Spirochaetota; class UBA6919; order CAYPZJ01; family CAYPZJ01; genus CAYPZJ01. The sequence continues at coordinate 8,047 of CAYPZJ010000111.1, read as the reverse complement.
AGAGCCTCCTCATACGTGTTGTTTCAACATGATTCGATTAGTGTTCTGCTTCCCCTGCCAATCCAATGAATACAGCAGAAAGCAAGGTGAAAATATATGCTTGCAATAAAGCCACAAACAGTTCCAACAGAATGATGGCAATAGCAAATGGAACGGCTCCAATTGATATTAAAAAGGTTTGGAACTGCACAATTAGATAAAGAATCGCAAATACGGTGATATGTCCACCTACCATATTCGCAAAAAGTCGGATGGTAAGGGCTGCGTGCCGGATAAACAAACTTAAGAATTCAAAAAACCAGATGAATCCCGCAATAAATGGGTTAACCCCTTTGGGCGCAAATGAACCCAAATATCCTATGGGACCATGCCGATAAATCCCCCAGGTATTCACCATCACAAAGGTGATTAGCATCAACACCGTTGTCACCGCAAAATTTGCCGTGGCAACCTGTTGCAATTGAGGAATGGGAATGTTCCCCCACAAATTCGCAATTAAAAGAAACATAAACAAGGTCATGAAATATGGAAGAAACTGCATCGTTCGCTTTCCCAAAAAGGGTTTGAGAATTTCATCACGAACGAAACCGATCACCATTTCGAATAAAATAATCGGACGAGATGGGTTACGAATAATCCCCCTAGAATAATACCTACCAAGCAGTACGAAGACTACAATCATCACAAGCGAAATCGCCCAAATGGTTATAATATGAGGGGTGATCGTCATGTCTACCCCAAAAATCGTAAGCCCATTTCCATCCCTTGGGAATACGGGATTCTTCTCGGGGTTATCAATGAAATAGTGTTCAAAAATGAGTTCCCATACATTGGGGTTCGAGCCTTCGACTCCATGGGATGCGGTGCCGGATAGTGGTGTAATCATAGCTCAATCCATCTCATTCACTTTTGAAGTTTCTTGTTCCTTTGTAAGCTTCATAAAGAAAGCGATCCGTGTGCTAAAACCAAGGGCATAACACACCAAGTAAAAAACAATATAATGAATTATTCGCATTTGTAAAAGTATTACAAGAAAGCCAAAGAATACCAGGATTCCTATTTGGATGGCGAACTCAACGTATATCGTCTGGACAAATTTTTTCGCAAAAAATTGAGTTGTGTTAAAAATGCGTTGTTTAAGCCAGGCATAGGATAGCGGAAAATAGACGCCTGTGATGCACCCTCCAAGCAAGTATTCCCAATAAAATAAAACAAACCAGGGTGGCGTTACAACTGCTGCAACCCAATAAATTCCAACAATTCCTAAAAGGACGATGAGGCTGTATTGTTTCACCGAGTAAGAACGCTTGTTGCCGTGCATAGGGTATACTATTTCTGAATGCTGTGAATTATACAGCACATATCAGTTCTGTTGGGCTATGAAATACGATCAAACAACGCAGATCGTCGCTGTAGCATGAGCAGAATCGTCCTATGTGTAGACTGCGTGTTTGAATTAAAACAAAGTATAGGGAAGCATGGAACCTGATTCCATTCATCCCTTATCGTGTAATATGGCAAGTTAGATAGGGATCGTCCACCCGAGTTAAAAATGTATTATACCCCAAGTAAAAAGATAGAACAAATCCAATCCATCGCGCTTGACGAATAATCCCCTTCCACGCTATATTTCCAACGACCATAGGAGTGTAATTTCTAGTAAGACTCATGTATCAAACGAGGAGATATCGGATGAAAAGAGGTTGGATAATCGGAATATGGATAGGAGGTATAGGGCTTCTCTCTACTTGCAACACAGGTTTTGTTTCCATTTCAATACATGTGAACGATACAGCCATATATAGTTGTGCTTCGGCGGAAATCTGCTTGTTAAGCCCCGCCGGTGGTGGATATAAATTTTTTTGTCCAATAGATGGAACACAGGCATATTTTATTTATGATACGGATAATCCCGAAGATCCGTATGGGGTTATGGAACGAATATGGATACATGGGTTGGACGCGGACACTCCATCTGGACAGCAACTTACCTTCTTCCCGTTGGAACCTCATACCAATCTTGATCATGATCCCTGTCCCGCAGAGAATCTTTCTAAACTAAAAGGAGCGAATCCCTTCCCTGAGACCTTCTGGGGCGCTTTATCCTATGGCGACCATACGATCCCCTTGATTGAACCCTGTGGTACCATGGTCGTATCGATTAAACCCGCGAAGCCATAGTTTCTTCAAATACAAGATCCCAAAAGTGTAATAGGAAAGGCTACATGGGGGTTCAAAACGTCATTATCTTCTTTAAAAAGTAAGGAAAATATATTTGAACATCATCAACATACATCGATATTTGAAAGACTTCTTGAAAAACGCAAGGTTGAGGACTTTGGTGATATGAGCGGAATTTTTTTTTATTATGAATGATTTGGAGAGGTTGGAAATAATTATGCTTTCAAATGCATAAGACACAGCTTAGGATTTGAATTAAACCTTTGATTTACTTAATATAAACGAAGGTGGGCGGTGGGTGGCACCTTTGGGTCGCCCAGCCCGCGCTAATTGGTGCCTGCGCTTTGCCTGCGATAACCCTCATCGCAAACCAAAATTTGATTACATTAACGTTTGTTAATATAATTATAAGGACAAAAAAGTCAACTCAAATGTTAAGGATAAACCTATGAAATCAATTTTAGGATTGGATGTAGGAACAACGTCCATCGGATTTGCTCTGATTTCTTTAGATGAGGATAAAGAAACGGGGTGTATAGTTCATAGTGGGTGTCGGGTATTTCCTGAGGGAGTCACAGAGGATAAAAAAGAATCGCGTAATAAAGCGCGCCGAGAAGCTCGACTCAGAAGAAGACAACTTCGACGAAAAAAAGAAAATCGAAAAAGATTGGCACAGTTCTTACATGAAACGAGTTTGTTACCCGTTTTTGGTTCAACCGAATGGAAGAATTTAATGGACAATACACATTCCAATCCGTACGAATTGAGATCTGCAGCACTAAAAAAACAATTACAGCCTTTTGAACTTGGAAAAGTTATCTATCATCTCGCTAAGCACAGGGGATTTAAAGCAACCAAACTAGATGAACTTATGGCTGAATCGGATGAAAAAAAAGAACTAGGCGTTGTTAAAGATGGAATAAAAGAATTGGATCATAAACTTGGGGATCAAACATTGGGTGTATACTTAGCCTCAATCCCGCCTTCCGAGAAAAAACGAGGTCGATACTTGGGAAGATATATGATACAAGAAGAGCTGGAGCAAATTCTTGAATATCAAAAACACTATAATCCAGAACTCATCACTTCAACATTTAAGAAGCATCTAAATTCCCTTATCTTCTCACAACGCCCTACCTTTTGGAGATTAAATACACTAGGAACCTGTTCCTTAGAACAAAATGAATCCGTTTGTCCCAAACACAGCTGGATTGGTCAGCAATTCATTATGATGCAAAAAGTGAACGACTTGAGGATTGTGGAACCACATCCTCGACACCTTACCATGGAAGAACGAACGCAATTGATTCAAGGTTTGTGTAAGCAAAAAATAATGTCGTTTGGTGGGATTCGTAAATTGTTGCACCTACCTAAAGGGACCGTATTCAACTTTGAAACCTATCAGGATAAAGAAGACAAACGAGGATTACCAGGAAATGCCATTGAAGCAGCTTTATCTACTATTTTTGGATCTGAGTGGAAGCATTTACCTCATAAGGATGCGATCCGTTCCTCGCTTTCCAATCGGATTTGGAGTATTTCATACAATCGTGTAGGAAACAAACGAATTGAAATCCGCGCAGATGAATCATATCAGAATCAACGTCAAACGGTAAAACAGGAAATGATGAAGGATTGGAACATTGCTGAAGATCAAGCTGAACAATTAGTCCAACTCCCCATTCCCCCTCAATGGCTTCGTTTTTCTGAGAAAGCAATTCAAAAATTGTTACCAGATTTAGAATCAGGAGTACCATTGCAGACCGCAATCAAAGAACATTACCCAGAAACATTGAAATCATCGGAGGTAGAACATGAGCTACTACCATCCTCCCCCCACTTAGTACCCGAGCTAAGAAATCCCACCGTGAATCGAGCGCTTAATGAATTGCGAAAAGTGGTAAATAACATCATACGTTCGTATGGCAAACCCGATATAATCCGTATCGAACTCGCTCGGGATTTGAAACTAGGAAAAAAGAAGAAGTTGGAAATCACTAAAAAAAATCGACAACGGGAACAAGAGCGGAAAGAGGCAAAAAACCAATTAGAAAAAGAAGGAGTGAAACCAACCGGAATGAATATAGAAAAATTTCTGCTCTGGCAAGAATCCGATGGTTTGGATTTGTATACCGGTCAAAAAATAAGTTTTGCTGCCTTATTCAAGCAAACAGAATATGATATCGAGCATATCATTCCCCGCTCTCGCTCCTTTAACAACACGTTTTTTAACAAAACTCTTGCTCACAATGAAATCAACCGACAGAAAGGAAATATGATTCCTAAAGAATTTTTTGGAGATGGCGAAACCTGGCATGCTTTTGTGACTCGTGTGAATCAGAGCAAACTACCTCTTGAAAAAAAAGAGAAGCTACTTATACCCCATTATGATGCCATCGCATCTGAAGAAATGACCGAGCGGCAACTTCGAGATACCGCATATATTGCAACCGAAGCGAAGACTTACCTTCAAACCCTTGGTATACCTGTTCAGCCAACAAACGGTCGGGCAACAGCGTCATTACGTCGAGTGTGGGGAATCAATTCTATTTGGGCTACAGAATTTGGATTGGAAGAGGAAAGTAAGAAAGCCGCAGGCGAAAAAATTCGAGATGACCACCGCCATCATGCTGTGGATGCCGCTGTCGTTGCATTAACATCCCCCGGTAGGATTAAACGATTAAGCACGTTTTATCAATACCGTAAGGAAATGAAACCCGATGATTTTCCCCTCCCTTGGGAAACATTTCGAGCGGATTTAATCACAAGCCTCCATAAAATTATCATTTCCCATCGTGTTCAACGCAAAATTTCGGGTCCCCTCCACGAAGAAACGGCATATGGATTCACCAAAAAAAAATCGGAAACGGATCCTACTGCGTATTATTTTGTTACGCGGAAGACACTTGATAAGGATTTTAAGCCAAACAAGGTGAAAGATATCGTTGATCCAGCGGTGCGACACCTTATTGGGGAGCATCTCCAAAAATTTGATAATAATCCTGCCGTCGCGTTTGCCCCAGAAAACCGCCCTCATATGCCCTTGCGGAAAGGGGGGTGGGGTCCTCCCATAAAAAAAGTGCGTATTCAGATTGCACGGAATCCTCAATTTATGGTTTCACGCCAGAAGAATCCTATCTCCTATTATGATTCTGGTGATAATCATCATATGGCTATTTATGGAACACACTTGGATGATGGAACGGTGGATCCCGAAACGGTTTCCTTTGAGGTGGTTTCGCGATTTGAGGTGAATCAACGCGCATCCAAAAACGAACCCCTGGTCAAACCCCAGAACGAAAACGGTGTTCCGCTTTTGTTTACATTGGTGAAAAACAACGTACTGATCTGGAACGAGCCAGGAGAAGAAGAACAGATGCATCTGGTTCGCTGGACCACTGCAAATAAAGGCCGAATTTTTCACAAACCTCTTTGGATGAGCGGAACACCTCCTATAGAAATATCAATTTCTGTGAAAAATTTGATTTCCTATGGCGGACGAAAAGTGAGTGTGGATCCTATTGGGAATATTTTTCCTTGTAATGATTAAACAACCTCCATTTACTTTCCAGTGCAGATGAGCTTTTTCCAGTATTATCGTTTGAGATGCGTGGATCGCTTCTGTTGAATGTTGAATGCCCTATCTTCAGTAAACACCCTTCTTACCCGATAATTATTCTAAATCGAATCAATATATATTGAAAACTCCACTATTCCGTATGTCGGATAGTGTTTACACGAATGAACTTACCAGCTGGAAGAAAACATGTAAGCATTATGGAGGCAGCCTGGAGGACATATGGTCAAGCGCATCATTGAGATTTCGAATGGACCCACGTATTTATCGATAAAAAACCAGCAACTGCTTGTAAAGCAAGGGGAACACGTACGTTCTATTCCCTGTGAAGATATTGGAGCAGTGATTGTAGATCATCCAGCCGTAACCATGACCCATCCGACCTTGCTTAGACTCTTGGATTCCCAGGCAGCGGTTGTATTTTGCGGTGAGAAGCATATGCCCAGTGGTATGGTTCTGCCTTTGGAAAGCCACAGTATCCAAAGCGAACGCTATCGTGCGCAGCTGAACGCTACCGAACCATTCAAAAAGCAAATGTGGAAACAAATAATTATAAATAAAATTAAGAATCAGGCGCTAATTTTGGAACATTGTATCGGTAATGATGGAGATTTACGCAGGTTGAGTCGGGATGTTCGCTCGGGTGATACATCCAATGTAGAAGCGGCAGCGGCACGACGGTATTGGTCCTTATTGATGCCTTCGGGATTCAAACGAGATCGACTGGGTGCCCCCCCCAATAATTATTTAAATTATGGGTATATGATTTTACGATCGGCGATGGCACGCAGTTTAGCCGTAGCGGGTTTATTACCCACGTTTGGTATTCATCACCATAATCGCTACAACGCTTTTTGTCTTGCGGATGATGTAATGGAACCCTATCGCCCTTATATTGATCTAAAAGTATATCAATTAATGAATAAGGAGAAACCAGGTATGGATCTAACCCAATCGGTTAAACGAGTTTTGCTAGCGTTGTTCTATAGTGTTGTCAAATTGGAGGAACGGGATACTACCCTGTTTTTAGCACTGCAAGCCACCGGTTCATCACTTGCCCAATCTTTTCAAACAGGTGAAGTCCAGTTGAGTTATCCGTCGAGTATCCCCAAGGATCATCCCCATGTGTGAGGATGCTCCCGTATTTGTATCAGGATGGCGAGCGATGTGGTTATTTGCGATTTTTGATTTACCCCAAAATACCAAGCAAGAAAAAAAAGCGTATAGCGAGTTTCGGCAGCGTTTGCTTACGGATGGCTTTATGATGATGCAATACTCGGTTTATATTCGCTTTTGTGTGAGTCGGGAGCATGTACAGGTTCATATTGACAAGATGAAGCGAAACCTGCCCCCAAAAGGGAAAGTCCAGTTTATGTCCATCACCGATAAACAATTTGGAAGAATCCAAACGTATTGGGGAAAATGGGAATTACCAGCCGAAGAAACACCGAGTTTGTTGGAATTTTTCTAGCGATTTTGGCGGGATCTTCAGGGTAGAAAGGGTGCTGCGGTTTCACCAATGTAATCAAATTTTGGTTTGAGGGAAACCGCAGCCACCCGTAGCATGAGTGTTGCGCTTTCGGGAATGTAATCAAATTTTGGTTTGAGGGAAACCGCAGCTACTCGTTGAATCCATGGAACTGGATTAACAATGTAATCAAATTTTGGTTTGAGGGAAACCGCAGCTCAATGTAATTCCCCAATTACCTACTCCTTAATGTAATCAAATTTTGGTTTGAGGGAAACCGCAGCACGGTAACGGGTCCTACCACTACATAAGGAGAATGTAATCAAATTTTGGTTTGAGGGAAACCGCAGCTTGTAACGCTATCATTTAATGTTTTAAAAAAATGTAATCAAATTTTGGTTTGAGGGAAACCGCAGCATGGGTAATTCTGTAGCTGGCGGTAGTTTTAAATGTAATCAAATTTTGGTTTGAGGGAAACCGCAGCGTCGGTCCCGTATCTTTGCGCTGCCCAGCTAATGTAATCAAATTTTGGTTTGAGGGAAACCGCAGCTAATAAAGGATACATTGGGTATTTCCTAGAATGTAATCAAATTTTGGTTTGAGGGAAACCGCAGCGTGGGTTCCCATCCGCCGGATAAACCATTTAATGTAATCAAATTTTGGTTTGAGGGAAACCGCAGCCTAAATTAGCAGTAGAACAAGCCGAGAAAGAATGTAATCAAATTTTGGTTTGAGGGAAACCGCAGCTGTGCTGTGTCAATTTCCTGATCTCTAGCAAATGTAATCAAATTTTGGTTTGAGGGAAACCGCAGCTCTCCAAT
>CAYPZJ010000110.1:0-12934 GCA_964414635.1 uncultured Spirochaetia bacterium | reverse complement strand
GGTACAACCGGTGTACCCCAAACACGATGTTCATCAAGCCACGGATCCTGTTTCAGCGCGAAATCATTAAAAAACAAACCGGGTTGTGGCTGATCCTTAATCATCGCAACACGGGGAATGGCTTTAGGAACGGCACTTGGAGCATTCGCGTGTTCAGGGCTGGTTAAAAAAAAACGTACGTTTTTAAATGTAGGTATCTCATTGGATACAACCGTCTCGCACTGATCCCAATCACTACCAATGCATTTCATAAAATGTTGAATTCCCTCTTGTGGTTCAATCAGCACAATTCCGATTGATTCTAAAAAACGAGCGGCATCAGGGCTTACCATCCCTGTACCTTTCCAACCGGTCCAAGATATGGTCTTCGATAATATGTGTGGATAACGTGCTTTGAGATAATGACTGCTGCATGTCAATAAATCATTAGCTAGGGCATAATCTGTTTGCCCTTCATTCCCAAAACTACCTGCAACACTTCCAAATTGAATAAACAATGTCACCTGATCCCAATTCAGCGTTTCAAAAAACACACGTAAGGGAATGAGTTTGGTCTCCAACGTCAGCTGAATATCCTTTTTGTTTTTGTCCGCAACTTTTGCGGATTTTTCAACCCCCGCACCATGAATCACTCCTTTAATAGGACCTTTCGTCCGTTCTACCTCCCTAATAAAATCCATTAGATCTTCACCGGAAGACACATCAACAGTATGATAAGATGCTTGGATCCCCATTTCTTTTAACCGCACCATGTTCTGATGTAATTCCCGTGCAGTTTCAAACTGCTTAAATTCCTGCTTGATTTGTACGGGCGTCTTTTTGTGTTTTTTGAATTGCTCCATCTGGTATTCTTTGAAAAAAGCATCCATTTGCTCACGGTTGTATGAAAAATACGGTTCTTCTTGTGCTGGAAGGGGCGTACGTCCTGTTAATACTAACTGACAACGCGTGTATTTCGCCATCTCCGCTACACACTCAAAAACAATACCACGTCCCCCTCCGGTAACCAAAACCACCTCGTTTTCATGCACCGGTGCATAAAACGTAGTAGGATTCGGAACCTCTCGTACAACTATTTTATGAAAATGCTCATTAATATACCCCGCTTCAAACTTGGGTATTCCTTGTTGTAGGAGTTTGGGTAGTACATCGTACAATGACGATGTTCCCATATCGATATTCTGTATTGTAAGATTGGGAAGCTCATGTTGTAGTGATTTGAAAAATCCAACCGGATAACTCCCAAGTGGTGTGCTGAAACGTTGTGTGGACTTACCAAACTGCCCATCCATTTGTATAGGAATAATCCATCGGGATCGAAATGCTTTGAGGTCTTCATAAAAGGTGGCAAAAAAATTAGATAACCGAATATAATCATTTACTAATTCGGTAACATTCATCGTATGCTCATCAGAAAAACTATGAGATAAATGGGGAGCAAATACAATCGTATCCGCCCGTTGTAGTGTTTCCACCTTAAGCGAAGCAGGATAATGCTTCATCTTATCAAATGGGATCACCTGAATGTCAATGCTCTGAGTGGCCGCCCATTGCGTAAACGGTTCCGGTGGAGATTCTCCTGCATTTATGATAATAACCTGTCTGGGTTGATACGTCTGAAGATCTTCATCGGTGGCTGGTACTACATCAATTTGAAAGCGGGTTACTTTTTCAGGTATTTGAGGCTGGTAGGCTAACGAAGCTACTTCGGCTGGTGCTGTAGGAGGAACAGCTGTTACGGAACTAGTTTTTTTTTTATCTCCCCCACCCGCTTGGGCAATATAATCTGCTAATTTCCGTATGGTATTATAATCTTTTAATTGCACATCACCCGTTGCTTCAATGCTAAAATCTTTCCCCAATTCCATCCAAATCTCAGCTTGCTTCACGGTATCAATTCCCAAATCCGCTTCTAAATCCAAATCACTTTCAAGCATTTCTTCCGGATACCCCGTTTTTTCTGCAATCTTATTCCGAATATGCTTTTCCACGGAATCCAAATCTGCTGGAGCTGCTGTAGCCGTTGCTACCGTGGATGCACCTTCTTGTGTCGATGTGTTTGAACCCGTGGGTGCTGTTGAAGGAGGTGGTGGGGCTGCTGGCGTATTGGATGTAGCAGTTCCCCCAATATTAGATAACACAAAATCTGCTAGTTTTTTAATCGTGTTATAATCCTTCAGTTTGACTTCCCCATTTGCTTCAATACTAAAATCCTTACCTAATTCCATCCAGATCTCAGCTTGCTTAACGGTGTCAATTCCTAAATCCGCTTCCAAATCCAAATCCGGTTCCAACATTTCCTCGGGATATCCTGTTTTATCTGCGATTTTAGCGCGGATTTTACCTTCTATTTCATCGGGAGCCGCTGCTGAACCAGTTCCACCTGTTGATGGTGACGGCGCTGCTTGTGTCGTAGGTACAGAAGCAGGAGCAGGTGTTGAACCTGAACCACCTTTCTGAGTAGAAATAAACGATGCAAGCTTACGAATGGTGTTATAATCTTTCAACTGTACATTACTACCTGATTCAATATGGTACTCTTTCCCTAATTCCATCCAGATTTCGGCTTGTTTGACGGTGTCAATACCCAAATCCGCTTCTAAATCCAAATCACTTTCTAACATTTCTTCCGGATAACCCGTTTTGTCCGCTATTTTTAAACGAACATGTGCTTCCACATCACCTGAAGGTGCGGCTGCTTGTTCGGTTGTTGGAGCTTCCGGTTGTTCTTGAACAGGTGTTTTAGAAGGTATGGATTGCTCGGATGCTTCGGGTACAGGTGCACTGGTGGTACCAGCGTTTCCAGTTGAAGCTAGTATAAACTCCATGAGTTTACGAATCGTATTATAATCCTTTAATTTAACCTCGCCCGATGCTTGGATATCATAATCCTTCCCTAATTCCATCCAAATTTCAGCTTGCTTCACGGTATCAATACCAAGATCCACTTCTAAATCCAAATCAGGTTCCAACATTTCTTCGGGATAACCCGTTTTATCAGCAATCTTCTCTCGGATATGATTCTCCACCTCATCACTAGATACATCCGTCTGAATCGATGCTTTTTGTGAGGGAGCGGTTGGTGGGGTGCTTGGTTGGGCAGGAGCGGAAACAGGTTGAGGAGGAGATGCAGGAGATTGTGATGGAGAGGGAGGTTCTGATTGCATCGTATCGGATGCCGATTCTTTATATTGATTGTGAAGCGATTTAAGCTGATCCCATAATTCTTGATTTTTAGATTGAACAAAACTAATAAAGCCCGAATCAAAAGCAATCGGACGGGATTTGCCACGCAGGATGGACCCCGGATCACCAATGCCATGTACAAGAAAATTCGACAAGGCACGGGTAAACATCTCTTTATCCCCTACTTTTGGATGAATAGTTGGAATGGTTAACGGTGTTTCGGGGGTCAAAATATTTTTTACAAACGTGCTCAGCGTCCATTTCGGACCAACTTCAATGTATGATACTACTTGATTTTGATCCAACGTTTGAATTTCTCTCGGGAAATTAATCGGTGTAACCAATTGGGTGGAGATTTTACGGGCTAGTGCTTCTGAATTGATTTCCTCTGATTTATAAAATTGTCCATCAATAGTAGACAATACATGAGCGTGGGGTTGATTACAGGGTAACTCGCGGAGATACTTATAAAATTCATCCACAGCAGGTTGAAGTAAATCTGAATGAAATGCCCCTTCAATAGGAAGGATTTGGGCTTCAATACCAACAATTTCAGCTATTTGCGCAGCTTTTTCAACATCCGCTTGTTCCCCCCCTAGAACAACTTGATTGGCTAAGTTCTGATTGCATAATTGAAGCCGTCCCCCCACTAAATTAATTAGGGATTGCGCCTGGGGGAGGTCTCCTGTCACACTAATCATCTTCCCTGGAACTTTTTCTCCAAGGGTTTTTAATGATTTTACTCGGGCTGCCACTGCCTTAAAACCCGTTTCCATATCCCAAACACCCGCTGCTACCAACGCAGCAAGTTCTCCAAAACTATGACCAATCACATATTTCGGTTGAACACTAAATGTAGATAAAAGATTGTACATCGCCATTTCTATAGTAAAGATCGTTAATTGGGTGTACATAATCGTATTGATTTTCTCAACCGCTTCATCGGAAGGGGTTTTTGGGTAGATAGCATCCCGAACACTTATTCCGAATTCTTGCTTGCAATAGCGATCAATGGTATCTACGGTGTCAGCAAAAATGGGGTATTTTTCGTATAAGACCCGCCCCATGTCTATATATTGGGATCCTTGACCCGGAAACAAATAGGTTAAGGTGTCTTCAATAGGCTGATTCATAGGTTGTTGCTCCTGAATTATGCACGTTCTGTCCAATAGATTCCTTGACTGTCCAATAAGCTGACATCCATTCCAGATTGGAGCCCTTTCAACAAGGTATTAACCTTTCTTCGGTAACTGGCTTCGTCCGAATAGGTAAAAGATAACCGACATCGAAAACTCTTATTCGAGAGGACCTGGGCTTCGTCTGTTGTTTGGATGGTCCCCTTCGACACCAGTTCATTTAAATGTGCCATGGCTTCTTCTTTTGAATTACAGCCATAAAAGTAAATCTTCACATCGTCTTCATCTAGCATCGCCGTATCCGATATGGATCGGCTCGTATCCATCGGTATCTTTGCTGGCGAGGCTTGACTAACTGCTTGCCCCACACTCCGTTGTGGGGAGGTATGTTGTTGTGTGTTCTTGGAAGGGTCATATTCACGAATAAACGCAAAATAATTAGCCCCCCCTAACCCTAAATTTATTATCCCCGCTTTTATCAAATGATTATTCGCCTTTAGGGGTGTATTCGTTTGCACTGGTCGAACCTGATCCAAAATTGGTTCAATACCAGGATGATATGAATCTAAGTTCCGAATTTGTGGTACCATTTTATGTTTTATAGCAAGCAGCGTCGAAAGCAATCCGCTGGAACCAGCACCTCCAAGCAGATGCCCCAAGTGGGATTTAACCGCTGTTATATATATGGGTTCTCCTGCATTGACCGGCTTCAAATATTTATGGACAGATTCTGCTTCAACCTTATCACCAATCGTTCCCGCACCATGCGTTTCTACAAAATCAACGGTTGGTATATTATCTGGTGATTTCTTAAAAGCTCGCTGGATCGCAAGACCGATACGATCGGTCGACGATGCCAAAAGCGATCGTTGTGCGCCTTCTGAGGATCCGCTTACCCCAGATACTACTCCCATAATATCATCTCCATCCCGTTCTGCATCTTCCAACCGCTTTAATAAAAAGAAGACCCCCCCATCTCCAAGTAAAAATCCATCTTCATTCCCTGTAAATGGAGAAGGTTGCTTCCCTCCAATTGCTTGAATTGAACTAAGAACCGTTGTCAATTCAGAAGACCGATTTCCAGCAGCCCCACCAACAATAACCTGATCTGCAGTTCTAAAATGTAATTGATAGGTTGCAACCAATAAAGCTGCCAGCGATGAAGAACAGGCAGAATCCACGATAAAGTTGGAACCCTGAATATCAAAGCATTTCGATATTCTCCCCGCAAGCACATTGTGCATCCACCCCGGCATTGTTTCTTCTGTAGAAGGCGGATATTTGCTCAGTAGCGTGGTTCGAATTCGATCCTTGATTTCCTGCTGTTTTTCAGCAGGTAATTTCTTAAACACAGGATGACGACTAACGAGATCTTCATATTCCACAAACCGGTACAAATAGGGGACATCCATACTTTTGTTGTTTATCATTGCCCCAACTACGACACTAGTACGTTGTTTTAACTCGGGTTTTTCCTTCAACATTTCAAACATACCTAAACGTCTGGTAAGTTCCAACCCATATTGATGACTGTTATCCATCTGTTCTGCTAGTTTAGGCGCAATTTTAAACTTTATAGAGTTAAATTTAAAATTCTCCAGTTTTCCAAAGAGTTTGGAATACGTTTTCTCCGGTTCAGGATTTTCCATGGTGGTTCCATGAATATTCCAGTCAAAGGATTCTTCACCGATCTCACGAAAGTTGTCCTTCCCGTCAAGCATATTTTGCCAGAACTGCTCTTCATTATCTGCACCAGGAACCAACGCACCACTACGAACCAGTGCATACTCCTTTGGTGCTGGGCGTTCCCATTTTTCAAATTGGTATTCTGTTCCGCGCTCCAACAAAACATGAAAGTTAATTCCACCAAAACCATTTGAGCTAACACCTGCTCGTCTTAAATTATCTTTACGTATCTTCCAAGGAATAGCGGTGGTGGTAATCGCCATGCCATCTCCACTATAGGTGGAATTGGGATTTGGCGATTTAAAATTGGAGATAGGAGGTATGGTCTCATGCTTCAATGCCAATACCGCTTTAATAATACCAGCAACACCAGCGCCAGCCTTGAGATGACCAATCAGCTCTTTCACTGCACCAAGATAAACGGGATCTGATTTGGTCCGATTTGCCCCATAGGTATTCCCAAGTGCATCCCATTCCGTTGCATCTCCTACAACAGTGGCGGTTGCATGGGCTTCTACAAAATCTACCATATCGGTCGTCCAACCAGCATCATCCAAAGCATTTTCAATACAGCGTTCGATTCCCTTCATATCCGGAGCAAAAATTGCTTTGCTACCTCCATCACTAGCCATTCCAATCCCTCGAATAACCGCATGGATTTCGTCACCATTAGCTACTGCATCTTCCAACCGCTTCATGATTAATACACCGGTTCCCTGCCCCATAAGTATTCCATTTGCGCTCGCATCAAAAGGGTGGCTCCAGGTTGCACTTAATCCATTTACTCGAGCAAATCCTATAAATAATTCGGGATTAATATTGTTATCAACGCCCCCTGCTATTACCACATCCGCATCCCCAGTTTCTAATGCACGGCAAGTAATTTCCATAGCAGCTAATGAAGATGCACAGGCGGCATCCACTGCCATATTGAATCCCCTCAGATTAAATAAATAAGCCGTCAAACAGGATAGGACGTTGGGTATACTTCCCAAACCTGCAGCGGTAGGATCCCACACGTAGAATTTTTTGAAATAGTCTTCAAAAGCTTCCTTTAATTGATCCATTTCCCCAGTGGGAACGCCAAGCTGCTGAAGTTCCTTTTCTAAATAATACCAATACTCTTTTCGTCGTAAGTAAACCGCCGATTTTTGAGCATCCCCAATTCCGCTACACCCATACACAATCGCCGTGCCTTCCTTCTCTGCTTCGGTCAGAGGATTTTTTAATCCTTCAATTGCCATTCGCACTGCTTCGATGGTCATTAAGTATGCGGGGTCCAGATTCTTTAGCATGTTTGGAGGTACACGATATTTGTTAAATGGAAACTCAAACCCCAAAACAGGTGCCCCGATCTTGCCATAGGTTTTATATTTGTCATTACGATCTTCTGAAAAATACAAGTCCGGACGCCAAATTTCATCAGGTACTTCCATAAACGCATCGCGCCCATTCTTAATATTCTCCCAATACTGATCAAGGTTTAGGGCACCGGGATAAATCCCGCCCATACCGATAATGGCAATTGGAGTTCTACCCATAACGTTTATTCTTCCTTTGACGGTTTTGCGGCTGTAACGGAAACTACAAATTGGGGGTCTGTTTGATAGACCACCAAACACGAGGAAATGGTTGGATTAGCGACGCTAGCGGGATTTTTTTCCAAAATCGCATCCCAATTGATTCTCACATGGACATGTTGGGGTTTGATTACTTCAGAAATTTTCACATGGTTTTGATTGCCCGATAGTCCCACTCCAATCATTTTTATAACGGCTTCTTTTATTGACCAAGCGATTCGGGGCATCAGTGTTCCATCCATGGCTTTCAGTATTCGTCGCTCCTGTTCATCCATAAAAAAGTCTAGTAAATTCACCGACGATTCCTCCAACCGTTCAATATCAATTCCGGTACGGTATGCTCGAGTTACGGATGCAACCGCGATATGATGGCTGTGGGAAATCGACAGGTCTAAAATCTCCTCATTGTTCAGGACGTAGGGTCTACCTGTCGGACGATACGCTATCCCAAAGGGTTTTTTTAAATATATCCCTTCATGGCGTAGCGCGCTCAACGCATGGAATGCTGCTTTATGACCCCACTGTCTCTGCAATCGCTTCTTTTGAGATGGGTTCGAAAACAATAAATGCAGGTCTGCATTGGTAAATGGCGCTTTTTCCCAAGCAACCCAACAATTCCATTCTCTTGGAATGGCTTGCTGTAATTGATGTATTAGCTCCATCCAGTTCGTTTCACAAAAACGATCAGCACCTGCTCAGTTCCCATCTCATGGGATTGCATCGTTTTCCGCCTTCTAAATATACTATCAAATAAAACATCTGTCAATTATCGCTTTTCCTCCGAATCCATTTTTGTACATTTGTCATTTCACAATTTGCTACGCTTCCTTTTCTCACCGTAAGATCCTCTATACAACCAATTAGAAAAGACCCCGAGATATGCATCCAATCCTAATTATGTTTGATATATGGTCTAAGCAAAGCAAAATAACTAATTCCACTGAAATCTGTGGAGAGAATACCCGCCTGGATCTCTTTCTCATCCAAATCCTTTAATTTTACAGGTTCGGTAACAGGTTTCAGTTTATCAAACAACGGGAGAATCTCCTTGTTATACTTTTTAATATTTTGAATGGGTGGTAATACACCTTTATTTAATGCCAGACTCGTTGAAAGCAAGCTACACGCATCCGCTCCCGCAAATAAATGTCCTAAATGTGCCTTAATGGATGTCAGGTAAACAGGGCGATCCGAATCCAAATAGGATTCCTTATAAATCGCATTTAGCTCCTCTAAATCTTTAAATGAACCATCAGCCGTCGTCTCCACGAATGTTAATTGAGATGAGGGTGCTTGGGTTTTAAGAAATGTTCGCTTAATGGTTTTTCGTATATCCTGGGAACTAAATTGGGTAATCGCCAGCGAACCATTCTTGGAAATCCCTTGCACACCTGATATGACTGCAACAATAGGATCATTGTTATTCTCTGCATCTTCAAGCCGTTTAATCACAAATGCAGCGCCGCCTTCACTGGGGATCATCCCCCCTTTGTCCCCAAAGGGCGTAACTAAATCTGGCGCAACTACCTGCAATTTTTCAAGAGTATACAGAATTCCAGGAGATACCATACCGCTTACTCCGCCTACAATCATCTGATCAATTTGTCTAGATTGGAGGTAGTACAATCCTGCTTTCAATACAGCCAATCCTGAGCAACATCCTGCGTCCACCGTAAAATTCGGTCCCCTGGAATCAATAAACTTACTCACTCTTCCCGATACAATATTATTCATAGTACCCGGTAATGTTTCATCCGTCGGCTCAGGATAAGACGCAAGCATTTTTTTTCGTGCAGCTTGCAACACCTCCGCCTGGTTTGATTGGGGAAGGGATTGGAAACTAGGTAAGGACGAAACAATCTGTTCAAACGTTTCCATATGATAGGTAATCGAAGCATCCAACGACCGAATATTCATCATCGTTCCAATGAAGATACCCAATCGATTTTTACGTTCTTCTGACGTTTCCAATTGGTTCATTATGTCCAAGCGATTAACCAACTCCAACGAAAACTGCTGCATCCGATCCATCTGTTGGGCACGTAGCGGTACAATCTTAAACGGAATGGAGTTAAAGGCAAAATTATTCAATCTACCTAACCATTTGCTTGCTGGTATATCAGAAGGTTCTCGTTTTCTTAATGCCGTATACGATCGATAAAACTCAGCAGCTTCCTCTATGGGAGCAATAACTTGTTTTTTCTCCATTAGATTTTGCCATAAGGTCTCTGGATTATCTGCTTTTGGTACCAGACAGCTACTTGCAACAATGGCATATTCTTGTTTTGATGGAGGTGGCTCCTCTATTGGTGTATAATGTGGAAGGGATTCCAATGCAACATGAAAATTCGTCCCTCCAAATCCTGAAGCGTTTATCAAGGCACGGCGTCCCCCATCAACGTGTGGTTCCCAAAATGTAGGTTTTGTAGGAATTTCCAATCCTTTCCCATCATACATGACTTCTGGAGTAACTTTCTGAAAATAATGATGAGGTGCTATCATTTCATGTTTCATAGATAAAAGCGTTTTAATAACCGCTGCAATTCCAGCACCACCACGAAGATGCCCAATCAAAGACTTGATCGCACCTAGATAAAGCGGTTTCCCACTCGAACGCGTACTTGCCAACGTTTCTCCTACGGCATCATATTCAGTAGCGTCTCCAACACGAGTTCCTGTTGCATGCGCTTCCACTACATCAACCATATCCGCATCCCAACCTGCACGTTCCAACGCTAGATTTATGGATCGTTTGATTCCTTGCTTATCCGGAGCAAATATCGCTTTGCCTTTACCATCACTACATGAACCAATCCCTCGTATTACTCCATGAATCGTGTCTCCATCCGCAAGCGCATCATTTAACCGCTTTAATACCACAACTCCTGCGCCCTCCCCTAAAATGATGCCGTTCGCACGATGATCAAATGGACGACAATGATCTGGGCTCAATCCTCCAATCAAAGAAAACCCAATAAAAATGTCGGGCTCCAAAAATCCATCTAACCCGCCTGCAATACCAACGTCTGTATCACCAGCCGCCAGTGCTTTACACATAACATCTATCGCCGCTAACGATGATGCACAAGCCGCATCAATAACCATGCTAAATCCCGCAAACTGAAATACAGTACTAACAATGGACGAGGCAACATGGGTCAAACTTCCTAACGCATAACCAACCGGATCCCAATCACCCATCTTCCGATCAAAAGTATTGAGATATTCCCGTTCCAATTGCTTCGTTTTCTTTGTATCCCATTGGTCTGCATGAAGTTCTTGAAGCAAATAATCAAGATAATCATGCCGTGTGAGATACAGATTATTTTTCATGATTTGACCAATATTGATACATCCCAACGCTACTGAAGTATGTTGTTTCTGATTTTCTGATAATGGATGGCTTAGTCCTTCCAGTGCTCCCCGTACCGATTCCAATATCCATTTTAAGGATGGATCCAGTGCTCGGAGCAAATGGGGAGGAATTTTGTAATGCTTTTCCGGAAACATAAAATTCCGAACTTCTGCTGCTTTTTTTCCATACGTTTTCCCTTTTTCTTTCGCATCCATCGTAAAGAAAAGATCCGGGTCCCAACGCGAAGTGTCAATCGTCTGATAAGCCGGTTTCCCATCATAAATAAAATCCCACCATTCTTTCGGATTATTCCCCCCAGGAAAAACCCCTCCATAACTTACAATAGCAATAGGTGTTTTAAGTTCCATAAATTTCTCCAAGCCAGTTAGAGGTATTGGCGACCCATCTTTGTTAAATATGCAACCATATGACGTCTTTTTATCAAGGAAAGTGTAAGCCCAATCGACCGAAAAGCTGCCGAAACGCCTGGAAGAATAAGATCCTGCCCTGCTAAGTATAAATTTTTTATAGGAGTAGTGGGACGACAGACCAAAGACTTGTATCGATGCGGGGTTGAGGCAATTCCATAAGGAACCCCTCCCGGACTATTACAAAACGTATAATAACTCAAGGGAGTAGCCGCTTCTAAGTAATCCACATCTTGTTTCATTCCTGGAAAATAACGATCCAATGTGTTGATTAGACCCTGACTCATTTCATCCTTAATCTTATAATACTCATCCTCTCGTTTTCGCCACTGGGTATGTTCCCAAGGTTTGAAAAATCCTTGTTTTCCAACCAGCACAATTTGTGCTGCATATCCATCAGCACCGTTTTCACCATGAGCAGGATCCCGCATACTGGAGGAACTTAAAAAGAAAAACGGGGGTTCTTCCTCCAAAGGTCGACTTAGATCCCAAAAGAGATCTTCTAATTGCATTCCAAACTCCCGGTAAATCCAATAATTCTCACTTTTTATTCCATATTTTTCGAGGCTATGAGGAAAACCCAGAAACAAATTGATATATTCATAGGCAGCAGGTAAATGCGCCACTTCTTCCTGGACTTGTTTGAATTTTGGTGTTTCTGAATTTACCAAATCACCATAAGTACGAAACAATCCCACTGTGGAGACTATCTGCTTTGCATAGATTTCTTCCCCATTCGCAAGGCGTACACCGATCGCTTTGTTATTCTGAACAAGGATTTTCTGCACCTCAGCCTTAATTCGTATAGCGGAACCATATTTATGAATAGTACGAGATAATTCTCGTGCAAATACCGAACTCCCTCCAACAGGATAGCATGCTCCACTTTCCAAATAATACCCAAGCATTGCTGCATGAATCAAAAAGGAACATCGAAAACGTGGCATCCCGATATTTCCCCACTGAGCATCTAGAATCTGCTTCAGATGCTCATCTTTTAAATAATGATTCATGATTTCTTCTGTAGTACTTGTCGCTAGTTTGTAAGTCGAACGGATAAATGTAGATTGCGCAAATTTTGTCATGGGTTTAGGAAGTAGGTTCATCATGAAAAAATGAGTCAATCGTTGACGCATCCCTTTGATTAAATCCAAATAATCAGAAATCCCCTGTTTCTCTTTCGGGAAATAGGTACCCAATTCTTCTTTGTATCCCTCATACGTATTGGGCATGGAAATTTTTGTTCCAGGAAACATAATATTATCTACCGGATCAGGCATATCTGCAAATCGGATACGTCCCTCAGTTAGAGCTAACAAGGATAAATACCAGGAGCTTTCCGGATGAATAGTACCTAAATAATGAACTCCAACATCCCATTCATAATTCTTCCTTCTAAAAACATGGGTGTACCCCCCCACTTGAAAATGCTTTTCCAAAACCAATACTCGATCACCCGTCATCGAAAGTGCTGCTGCGGAAGCTAAACCGCTAATCCCTGAACCAATGATTATCGTAGATCGGAAGAGCACACGTCTGAACTCCAGTCACGTGAAACGATCT